>CANJVS010000161.1 GCA_947477755.1 Verrucomicrobiaceae bacterium
AGATCCGCATCAGGCTCGGCGGAGATCTGGACAAAGTCCTCGTCGGACAGGCGGAAGTAGCGGGTGAGCCGCTGTTCGCTCTGCGTGTAAAAATGCTCGATCGCCGCCAGAACGTCGCTGCCCGGAAACTCGATCGTGCTCTGGCGCGGCGATTCGCCGGCACGGGTTGTTTGCGCGATGAACAGGGATTTTCCAAGATCCTTCACATCCTCCGTGAAGATGCGGCCCGTGACCCGGCCCGGCCTGCTGCCACCGGTGACAAAGAGATTCAAAAGCGGATCATGCAGATGGATCGTCCACGCGCATATTTCGTCCTGCGGACGGGAGGCCAGATGCAGCACCAAACCTGTCAGCGCCTCCTTGAGCATGGTGTCCAGCCGACCCTCATGCTTGAGCCCGTGCTGCATGAGATGCAGGTAGTAATCCATGTAGAGATCACTGAACTTGCCGCGCACCAGCAGGCAGTTTCGCCGCCGCACGAAGTAGCAGCGAATTTCAGCAATGGCGAGATCGGAGGTGGGCATGGCGGAGTAAAAACAAGGAGTGAGGGCTTGAAAACCCCCACTCCAAAATGCGGGCGACGGCAGACAGCCGTCACCTCTGGATCAGAGAGGCTTGATGAAGAGGTCCTTGTAGAAACACGTGCTCTTCGGGTCGTGTCCCTGAATGGCGATGGTGCCTTCGCTCAGCTTGCGGCCGGGCATGTTCTTCAGTTCCTTCGCCGGATCCCAGCCTTCGGGCTCGGTGAAATCAACGGTGGTCTGGCCATTCACCTTCAGCGTGATGTGCTTGCCTTCGACACGGATGACATAGTCGAACCATTCGTCATCCTTGCTCGGCGCCGCCGGGACTTTGATGTGCGTGCCGCCCTGTGGCTCAGCCTGGCCTGGCTGCAATGCGAGGATGTTGACCACACCGTAAAGGCTGCCCGTCTTCTTGGGGTCCGTGTGGGTGCTGTTCACCTGGCATTCGTAGCCGAGATCAGGCCAGCCCTTTTCCTGAAACTTGGTGTGGAAATAGATCCCGCCATTGGAGCCGGCCGTGGTCTTCACCTTGGCTTTGAATTCAAAGTTCTTAAACTTCGCCGCGCCATCCACGCCGGTGAAGAAGATGTGGGCACGACCGCCGCTGACTTTGAGCATGCCGTCCGACACGCTGAACGAACCGGGCACTTCTTCATTCGACTTCCAACCGCTGAGGTCGGTGCCGTTGAACATTGAGGTCCAGCCGTCGTTATCAGCAGCGGGAGCAGTGGCGGTCAGCAAAAGCGCTGCCAGGGCGAAGGTGAGATGATTGAGCTTCATGGGGCTGGGCTCATACAATCGGCTCAGGGCCTTGTCCAGCGCAGGGGCGACCGTTCTGTCCCCATGCATAAAAATGTGCGCCCGGTGGGATTCGAACCCGCAACCAAGGGATTATGAGTCCCCTGCTCTAACCGTTGAGCTACAGGCGCATATTGTTGACTACTAACGCTTTAGGCGATTTATGCTTATTGAGAATCGGAATGTGTGGACAGATAGGGGACAGATAACCTAGTCTCAATGCATGAAATCGCCAGATTTGGACACTACAAGACAGTCATTGCCAATCAAGCGTAAGAAGCGGGAATCATCCCCTCGTCTGCTTCAACAGTTGACCTCTTCCGGCAAGGTGCGCTGGATGCTGGCCGGGCATTATGTGGATGGAAAACGCCAGCGGGAATACTTCAACGACTATGACGAGGCAAGGGGGCGGTTGCAGATGCTTGAAACTGCGCGGGCAAATCTGGGCACGCTGGCCGACACCGTCGCCAGCAAACCCAAAATGGTGGCGGATGCTGCCGGAGCATTGGATTTACTGAGACCTTTCGGGATAACCCTAATGGAAGTCGCGAGGGAATGGAGAACTTGCCGGGAAGCACTGCGAGGGACGGGTCTTGAACTACTGGCCGTGGTCAAGGGAGCTGCGGCGCTTCACGAATCCAAGCGCAAGGCCAAGACTCTTGCCGCGATTTGGTCAGAGTTCCAAACGGACCCCGAAACGGCCAAGCTATCGGATGCCTACCGCCACGACCTGAAACGACGCTGGCAAACTTTTGAGGATCATTTCGGACCGGACACGCAGACTTGCGACATATCCCCAGATCGGATTCGGAGTTGGTTGCTGGCGCTTACGGTGGGCGACCTGTCAAAAGGGAACTATGGTCGATACTCCCGCAATGAAAAGGCGATGAACCCCGTGCCCAGCCAATCGCCGTAACCCATCCAGCCTTTGTCGGTGTATGTTCGGCTGGGGTATGCAGGAATGTCCGCTGGCAGTGAACCTTTCTCGGGCAGCTTTCCACTACAAAACTCATTCCACTCGGCACGGTTTTGTAGTTTGAGACTGCGCGCAAATGCTCTGGCCAACTCAAAATCCAGATACTTCCTCCACCGTGGGGCGGTGTTGCCCGTGCCTAACCAGTCGCCCATCCCAACCCAGCCTTGGTCAGTATAACTGCGGCCAGGAGTCGTGGGAATGTCGGGGGGCAATGTTCCTTTGTTTTGAATGTTGCCTTTGACAAATTCACGCCACTCAGTCTCGCTCCGCAGACCAAGCCCGCGAACATAATCACGTGCCTCTTCAAAAGATCTCCACGATAGCTTGGCTAAACGGTCCCAGCACTTTAGCTCGATGTCCCGCACAAACTGGCCCAGGTCGATGTGCTGGATGAGACGCTCATCTATATCGAACTCGACACAGCCTCCGCTTGTATGCTTTCGTCCTTCGGTGACTGCACGAAAATACTCGATGATGCGGTCATCATTGGCGGCCAAGGCGCGCAGTGTTGTGAGAATCTCTTTAAACTCCACACTCTCAAAAACATCAATGTCCGTGGCGTTGGCTTCATGCAGAATCGGCACGATGACATAACCAAACTCTTTCCCCTTTGATGGGCGGAGCGCGCGGCCCACAGCCTGCACGATGTCCACCGCACTCCGACGCGGATCGGCAAACAGCACGCAATCAATGCCGGGCACATCCACGCCTTCGGTGAGGCAGCGGGCATTGGTGATCAGTCCGCGCTCTGTTTTGGCGAACTCCTGAATGACGCGGGCACGGGTGCCAGTCGGGGTGCGGCCTGAGACATGGAAGGTCCCCAGTTTGCCCTCCCTGGGGAAGGCGCGGGTGAAGGCTTCATTGTGATCTTTGAAATGTTCGGCACGCTGAATGCTGCTGTGAAAAGAGACAGCGTGACGGATGGGGTACTTTTTCATTGCCTTCCGCAGAGCGATGAGAGAGGCGAGCATGTCGGCTTCGATATCCTTGGTCCACTGGCCCTTGTCGGGTTTCACAAAGACGTTCTGGCGGATGAGTTCCGCCACTTCATCGCGAGAGACGAAGATGGTCACGATCTTGTAGTCGCTAAGTATCGGCGGAGCATACTCCAGCGCCCGCTTGAAGCTTAGGAGATGGAAAGTCTTGCCGTAGATTTCCGGGTCATCCATGCTCAGCACATCGTCGCTCTGTCCTTTGTAGCGGCGCTCCGTGGCCGTCATGAAGATGCGCCGGGCGATGGGCAGATTCCCAAAGACGAATCCGAAGCGGCGAAGTGGTATAGCTTGGCGGCTGAGCAGGGGAATGTTGAAGCGCAATACGAACTCGCTGAGTGCTTGTATTATGGGTTAGGCATACCCAAAGATGAAGCCGCAGCGACGAAGTGGTACCTATTGGCGGCTGAGAAGGGGCACGTTAAAGCGCAAACTAGTGTGGGTGCATTGTATGCAACCTACGCTGAAAAGACACCCACGTTTTACGCTGATGCATTTAAATGGAGTCTCAAAGCTGCTGAGCAGAATAATGCAGGCGCTCAATTCAATTTGGGGCTTTTTTATTCTTATGGAAATGGGGTATCCCAAGACTATAGCGAGGCATTTAAATGGTTCGCGAAGGCTGCCCAACAAGGTGCGGTTTATGCACAATACAAAACGGCGCAAATGTATGATCAGGGGGTGGGTGTTGTCAAAAGTGACAGGGAGGCCGCGAGTTGGTATCTGAAAGCTTCTGAACAGGGGCTTGCTAATGCCCAAGCCTGTATCGGAGGCTTCTATTTTGATGGGCGCGGTGTGGCAAAAGATGAAACGAATGCGTATAAATGGTGGCTTTTGGCTAAGGCTCAAAAAAATGAGTTAAGTAACCCTCAAATGGGACTTGCAGTTGAACACAATTTGCAATTCCTCGAAACGATTCTCACGCCAGCGCAACGAGCAGAAGGCCAGCGAATGGCGAGAGATTTCACACCGCGCAAAGCGGCTTCGACAGACAGCTCAGTATCACGCGAAAGCCTTGCTGAAGCGCGCCCCCAATCCACTGGAAGTGGATTCTTCATCACCGACGACGGCTACCTCATCACCAACCAGCATGTTGCGGATGAAGGGGCATCGGTGCGTGTGACTACAAGCAACGGTGCCATTGCAGCCAAGGTCATTAAAGTGGACCGGGCGAATGACCTGGCTCTCCTCAAGGCAGAAGGAAAATTCGTGCCCCTTGCCATCACGTCCAGCCGGGGAGTGCGTCTTGGATCGACAGCCGCCACGGTGGGCTTTCCTAATGTGGGCTTGCAAGGTTATTCACCCAAGCTCGCCAAGGGCGAAATCGCCAGCCTCGCAGGCATTCAGGATGATGCGCGGCATTTTCAGATCAGCGTGCCCGTGCAGCCGGGCAACTCTGGCGGGGCGCTGGTGGATGATCGTGGCAATGTGATCGGTGTCGTCGTGGCAAAGCTGAGTCAGAAGGCAGCTATCGCGACCACTGGCACTTTGGCGGAGAATGTGAGTTATGCCGTGAAGAGCAGCTATTTATTGAGCTTCCTTGAGTCGGTCCCGGAAGTGGCCGACAAGCTCAAAGAACCGAACACAACTGACCGCAAGTTTGAGGATGTGATCAAAGACACGGAACGGGCCGCTGTCCTAGTGTTGGTGTATTGAGCAAATGAGTATTGCAGCGTTTGATCAGCGTGAGGCGGATTCCTCCGCTCCGGGTGCCCTATGTGTGGGGAGGCGGAGGAGGAAGATTTGAACGAACTGGCGAGAACTGACAAAGAAAGGGCTTGTGTTCACACATATACGTTCGTATATGTGTGAACATGAACGGGAAATTCATCGCCTACTATCGCGTCTCCACTGCTCAACAAGGCAAGAGCGGCTTGGGACTAGAAGCACAACGGGAGGCCGTGAAAGGCCATCTCAACGGGGGAGCTTGGGAATTGCTGGGAGAGTTCACAGAGATCGAATCAGGCAGGCGGAAGAACCGCCCCCAGCTTCAAGCCGCGCTGGCACTGTGCAAAAAGCAGAAGGCCACGCTGATCATTGCCAAGCTGGACAGGCTGGCGCGCAACCTGCATTTCATCTCTGGGCTGATGGAGGCCGGGATTGATTTCGTGGCCGTGGACATGCCAACGGCGAACCGCCTCACCGTGCAAATTCTGGCAGCGGTGGCAGAAGAGGAAGCGCGAGCGATCTCCTCACGAACCAAGGCGGCGCTGGCGAGCGCAAAGGCCAGAGGCACCAAACTGGGAACGCATGGCGCTATCCTTGGAGCCGTGAATCACAGGAAGGCGCTGGAAACCGTGGCGATAGTGCGGCCCGTGCTGGCGGAGATCGAAGCGGAAGGAATCAAGACCGTGCGAGGAATCGCGGAAGCCTTGAACAAGCGTAACGTGCCGACTCCATCGGGCGGGCGCTGGCATCCAACGAGCGTTCACCGACTTCTGGCGCGCATGAATTGAGCAGGAAGGCGAGGACTCCGGGCGCGGGGGGAAAGAAGGAGGAGGAAACGATTACAGCCACAAGCCCCAGACAGGCGGGGCGCGGCGTGCTGTAGTATCAAAAGTAGGAACACCACGGCCACGCTCTGCGGTAATAGAAAAGGAAGTAGCAACAGCAGGCCATACGACACTTGAGCCAGAGGGAATGAAGCAGCGGCGCGTGGTTCCTTTTCTGTGGAGCAATCGAGTGGTGTAAATGCACCGGGGGAGGGAGTCGAGAACCAGCCGCTCGCTGACATCTTAGAATGGATTTCGAGCGGCAAAACTTATTCGCATTGATGGCCTTCATCGCGTCGCCAGATAGGGGACAGTTAAGCGGTGGAAACTGGCTTTTCCTGTCTAATTCTGGCGTTTGCTATTGAGACAGGGAAAACAACACAACCTTCTCAAAGCCTTATTCTATAAGGCTTCGACGAGATAATGAACCTTTGGAATCACGGCGAGTTTCAGGATTATGAGTCCCCTGCTCTAACCGTTGAGCTACAGGCGCCTCGTGGTGGGCGGGGAGTATGGCCGAATGATGAATCTCGGCAAGGCGTGATTTGCCATTGGCGCGCGGTTCTTTCCCGCTATGAATGGCAGCCCATGAAAAT
>CANJVS010000162.1 GCA_947477755.1 Verrucomicrobiaceae bacterium
ATCGAGTAGGCCGTCGCAATCGGCACGATGGCGGCCGCCAGCAGGGAGGCACCCAGAAGTCCGGCGCCAAAGAGCACGGTCGCAAAGCGGCCCGCCAGCGGCTGCAGCGCTCTTGCCGCGTCGCCGGCATCCTGAATGTGCACGCCGGCGCGGTTGAGCGTTGCCGCGCAGGCCACGGCAATGGCCAGACCGATCACACCCGTCAACACCGAACCGATGATCACATCAGCGCGCGCCCAGCGCAGCGAGTCCAGTGTGATTTTTTTGTCCACTGCATAGGATTGAATGAAGGCCAGTCCCCAGGGTGCCAGCGTCGTGCCCAGAGCTGCCGCGATCGCGACCCAACCCGCCGCGTTTGTCGGCATGTGCGGGATCAGCGAGTAATGCCAGACTTCTGCCCAGTCCGGTTCGGCCAGCAGTCCATCGACGATGTACAGAGCCAGTGTTGATGAGATCACAAGGAGCACGCGCTCCACCCGGTGAAATGAACCCAGCACCATCACCAGCGAGATCAGCACGCCTGCCACAGGCGCACTGACCCATGACGGAATGCCAACCAGTCCGCCCGCTGCCGAGATCCCGGCATATTCGGCGCAGATCGTGCCGAAGTTCGCAAACAGCAGCCCGCCGACGGCAAAGTAGCCCGCGCCGCGTCCCCACTTTTCCCGGATGATGCCCACAAATCCTTTACCGGTCGCGGCACCCAGACGCACGGCCATCAGATGAAACTGCACCAGCAGGATTGTCGAGGCCGGGATGATCCAGAGCAGTGAGTAACCAAAGTCCGTGCCCAGCACCGAATAGGTCGTGATGCCTGCCGGATCATCATCCGAGAGGCCTGCCAGCAGCCCCGGACCCAGCACTGCCAGAAACGCTACCCAGGCACCGCGTCCGGAGTCTTTGAGCTGGGCAAATCTCAGCCCGATGCCGCGCTGATGATGCGCCACGGCATGCGGAGGAGCTCCGGCCCTCTGCCGCTTTTTCCTGGCTGCTCGGTGTGCGGCTTTAGTCATCGCAAAAAGTTCTCCGGTGTTTGGTTGAGCTTAAAGCAATGGGGTGCGCACATCAGCAGGTACAGTCGGCATGAATGCCCTGTTGTCAGCTGATACATCGCGAGCCGGATCAGGAATGTTACTGCTTTGACGTTTTCCGGCTCAACCAGAAGCGCCAGTGAGGAAGCAGCCACAGCACGATGAGCAGGATCCAAAGAGTGCCGACGCAGCAGGCAAGTCCCAGGCTGGAAATGCCGCGGTTCCCGGCAAAGAAGAGACTGGAGAAACCAATCACCGTGGTCATGCCTGAGAAGAAGACCGCACGGCCGGTCGTGGCCTGCACCTGATGGATGTCATTGCCGGTGCGCTTCAATGCCAGCAGGAGATGGATGCCGTAGTCGATGCCGGTGCCAAGCAGTAACGGGATGGCGGCGAGGCTGGCGAGATTCCAGCCCAATCCAAACACACTCATCGTTGCAGCCAGTGCGCCGAGTCCACCACCGAGCAGCAGCACCGAGAGAAGCAGATCGCGGGCATTGCGGAAAGTGATGAGCAGGGTCAGAGCGAGCACGCCAAGAATGGGGATGAGCTGCCTGTTTAAATCGTGCCTAACCAGTGATGACAATGCTCCGCCAAGCGTCTCCCAGCCGGCCACCCACGCGCCTGTTTCGGGTGTGAGCAGCGTCTGCAGCTCGCTGAGCCTGGCGCGGTCAGGCAGGCCAGGCCTGCCGGGGACGTTGACGGAGGCAAGAACGACTCCCTCGCCTTCGGCCATTCCCGCACTTCGGGCACGTTCACCAGTGGCGAGCAAACGGCTGAGAATGGGTGCTGCAGCGGCGCTGATTTCATTTTGAGGCCAGGAGCTGGCGAGAGCGTTTTTCCAAACACCCGTCACACCACGCAACAGGGCGGTGGCCGATTCGGTGAAGCCTGCGGCATCTGCCGCCTTCTCCAGGCGCGGTTGCTCACGCATGATCCACTCAATGGTTTCACGGTTGGCGGTCTGGGCTTTGGAATCCGCGATGAGCATGGTGGGCAGGGCGTGGCGCACGAGCGTGCCGGCTTTCACCGCAGCGTCCAGCTTCCGGCCCAGCGCTTCTGCACGGGCGCGGAGTTCGTCCGCCGGGCCCGTGATCAGAACGGGCACGCCGGCTTCATGCTCGCGCCCCAGCCGCTCCTGCACCCACTGAAAGGTGTCCATGGACTCACTGTTGGTTGGGCGCAGCGCCTCGGCACCGGTTTGGAATTTTGGCATTCCAAGGATGGCAAAGACGGCGGTCATGCCGCCGAATAAAACGACGGTTCCGAAGATGGCGGCTCCATGTCGCACGGGTTGTTGGATGACATGGATTTCGGAACCTGCCGGCTGCCGGCGCGCGGCCAGATTCGGGGCAAAGGCGAGCATGACACCCAGCCCCACGAGCACGCCGAGCGCCACCAGCAGGCCCAGTTCGGCGAGTCCAGGCAGTCCGCTGAAGAGAAGCGAAAGGAACACGGTGGCCGTGGTGCAGGCTCCGGCGATGATGCCCGGTGCAGCCAGTTTGCGCAATGCACTGGCATCAAGCTGCGGATGCTGGCGCGCCTCCTGAATGATGAGCACGGCATAGTCCACGATGATGCCGAGCACGATCGCCGCGAAGCCGAGCGACATGATGGACAGCTTCCCCACCAGCAATCCGCCGAAGCCAAGCGTGAGTACCATGCTCAGCATCAGCAGACCCTGAATCCACAGCAGAGGCTTGAGCCTGCGAAACATGACCCAGAACAGCAGCGCGATGAGCACTTCCGTGAGCCCGATGGTGCTGGACATGTCTTTTTCAATGCCCGCGCCGATCTCTGCCTGAAAGGCTGGCTCGCCCGTGTAGCGGATTTTGGCGGTCGTTTGGTGGAGACATTTGCCGACCTCCGCTTTGATCTCTTTGAGCCAGGCCTCGGCGGCGCGGTAGTTCCCCACACTCACCGCAGGTGTCACCAGCAGCACTCGAAAGGCGCCATCTTCCGACACAAGGCCAAACAGGGAGCCTTCCAGCGCGTTTGCCGCGGAGGTGTCCAGGCACTCCAGCAGTCCCAGTGGATCATACGAGGCACGCTGCACCCGTTCCGCATCCAGAGAGGTGGCCACGCTTTGCAGAGACTTCTTCAACTGCGCTTCCGCGCCTGCTCCTTCAAGCTTCGCACGCACCGCCTTGAGCTTTTCCGGGTTGGCATTTTGCACGGACCACGCCAGCAGAGCCGCGCCAGTTTGCGCCTGCTGTTCCATCGGCTGCGCCCAGCGCACTTCCTTCACCAGGTCGCTGCGCTTTGGCAGGCACCCGGCCAGCGCGGTCATGGACTCTTCAGCCGTGAGATCGTCTTCCGCCTCAAGGGCGATCACCAAATCACTGCCACCGGCAAAACCATCGCGCAGCAACTTCAGTGCGCGCACCTCAGGGATCTGCCCCGGCAGTGTTGCCAGGATGTCCGTCTCAAGCCGGAGGCGCAGCCAGCCAAAGATGACCAGCGGCAGGATGGCGAGTGCGAGGAGCCGGTTTTTTTTCATGAAGTCCTGATTCGTGGCGGGGAAATCTCCGCGAAGCAAGGCGCTTCATGAGGATGGTGATTACTCAAGCGTCAGCCGGATTGCCGGGCTGGACAGGGTAAGGGTGGAGCCATTCTCGGCGTGGGCGTGGACGGTCACCAGATCCAGCGTCCTGGTTCCTTTGCTCACGCTGATTTCAGCATCAAAGCTGGATGGTTTTTTGACGTCCATCGGCGCAGCGGTCCAGACATCATACTCCATCTGCATTGAGTAGTCGGGATGACGATCGGCCGCAGTCCAGAGTTCATTCTTCTGTGGTGCGCTGCCATCGGGAAAAGTCGCGCTGACGTGAAGTTTGCGGGTGGCTTTGTTCCACCGGGTCACGATCTTTGGCGTGGCGGGCATGCTGCGGGCCTTGAAAAAGTGGTGCATGGCGAAGGCGAACAAATTTTCATCCACTTCGGGCAATGAACCCACCTGCTTGGTGAAGCCGGTTTCCTTGGCACCACCATGCTGACCGCCGGGCACCACATAGATCGGGAAGTCAGGGAAACGCTGTCCAAGTTTCAGCAGGCCGGGTCCGACGTTGTCGTTGGAGCCCTGGTTGTAAAAGACTTCGAGTCCACGCTGCTTGATGGCGGACCAGTGATCCGTGGTACGGCAGACACTCCAGGCTCCGGTACACATCGCCTTCATCTCCTCTTCGCTCCAACCAGCGGCTTTGGCTGCCTCCAGATCGATGCGCTCATCGGAGCGAATTTTTTCTCGCGCGATCAATGGGGCGGCAGCGGTGACGGGAGTGCCCGGGATTTTTCCGGCTCGCACGTCGATGATGAATTGCTCGTTCATCCTGGTGATCTCTTCCGGCATCATGCCGTGCACATACGGTCCGCCGGGCGAATCAATGATCGGAGCCACCACGGGCAGGATGGCCGTGACACGGTCATCGTAGATGCCTGCGGCGGCTGTGGCGACACCGCGTTTCGATCCACCGGTGACGAGGATGCGGGTTGGCTGAAACACGTCCTTTTCTGCGATTGCTGCGGTTATGGCCCGCATGTCGCTCATGCCCCAGATCCAGGCGGGGGAGTAGCGCGCGTCCTTGGTTGCCAGCATGTGCTCTTTCATGCCTGGCATCAGCTTGGGAGCAGGCTCCATGGCATCGATGGTGCTCATGCCGATAAGGACGACACCCACCCCGTGTTCCTTGAGCAGGCGCAGCATCGCGCCCGCTGGTGCGGCGGGTTTCATCGTCAGGCCGGCATTGCCAATGATGATCTGCCTGCACAAGGCGCCGTTTGCTGGCGCGTTGAATGTGACGGGCAGCCGAACCTTCTGCCCCGGCCACCATTCGCAGAGGGTAATTTCGACCAACTTCTGCCGGACGGACGGATCTTTTGCCATCGGCTTCCAGTCTTCGATTACCCGCGTTTCCAGAGTGGAAGCATCCTTCACCTCAGCCATGTTGTAGCTGCCCGTGTGAATCTCAGCCCGGGTTTGGGACAGGTTGATGAGCAGGAGGATGATGCTGAGACGGGCAAATGTTTTCATGGTGAAGTCAGAGCATACGGAACCAGGAGCTCCGCTCACACATCCCATGCATTCCGTATCACCGGCCAGATCTACACCCGTGAGGTTGAATGCCTGATCACAAAAAAACGGCGGCTGGTTTCCCGGCCGCCGTGCATTGGCTTTGACGCGTCTTGAAGGACTGATCTGCTTATTTGATCTTATCCGCGTACTTTTTCGGTTCAGCCTTGAATGCCTTGAAGCATTTGCCGCTGCAGAAGCCCACTTCCTTGCCTTCATAGGTGGTCTTGCAGTTTGGGATGATCGGTTTGCCGGTCACTGGGCAGCATTTGTTCATGGGCTCGCCTGCAGCGCAAGTGATGGCGGCGGAGAGGGTGAGGATGGAGAGGAGCAGTTTCATGGAGTCGGTATTGGGTTGGTTGGAGTGATGAACGCGCCTCTTGCCCGATGGCTGGGCAAGGGACCCGGTGGCAATACAACGGGCCGGACTCGGGCATGGCTTGTGCCAATCTTGTTCGTTAGACTGCAATAAATGCGCTCAGGGTTGACCTGCCGGTTTCCGGCAGGTCATGGGCTGACCGAACCGGTCATTTCACCGTCGGCAGGATCACGCGCGAGGCATGCTTTGCATCGTGCCAGATCGTGTTGATCGCCGCCACGCCAGTCTCGGTGACGAAGTGGGTGATGGGTCCGCCGGTCTGCGTGTTGGGTTCATAAAACGGCGCGCCGGTGCTGGCGATGGTGATGCGCACTTGGTGTCCCTTGTTGAAGATGTTGCTGATCCAGCCGATATCCCACTCGAGTTTGGTCACCTGGCCCGGGACCAGCAGTTTCTGATGATCAAAGCCTTCGTGATAACGCGCGCGCAGCGGGTAATCCACCAGTAGGATGGAGCGCCCGTCGGGATAGACATCCGTCACGCGCAGGATGAAGTCGGTGTCCTTGGCGGTCGATGACACAAAGACCTCGGCCTTGATCCGGCCGGTGACTTCAAGCGGCTGGGTGAGCACATCGCTTGTCCAGGTGCGAACCTCCGCCTGCTCCTCGAAACCGCGCGCATCCTTGGCACCCGGGAAACCAACGGCGTTGATGATCATCGGATGCGCCGGATCGCTGGCATATGAAGTGCTCGCCTTTGGCTCTGACGGCTTGTTCGCGGCCAGCTTGCCATCGGGCTGCAGAAACCAGTTCGCCGCCGTGCTGGCTGGCGGGAAATCCTTGGCCTCGCGCCAGATGTTGCCCGGTGCTCCGGCCTCACCGGTCGCGCCCATCACGTAG
>CANJVS010000163.1 GCA_947477755.1 Verrucomicrobiaceae bacterium
CGATGCCGGAACCCTGTTGAGTGGATGAATCCGCATCATCCCCCCGTCACAAACATCCCCTTGATCACCCGAGCAGCCACTCGGCAGGGCATCCATGCCCGCTGACTTCCATTCCCGTTTTTAGGTTGATCGCCGGAATCTACGGAATTATTCATGATCAGGTAACCTTCACGCTCGGCTACGAATACTTCACCGAATTCAAGTTTCACCAGTTCCACTACCTGGACAAAAGCCAGCCCGAGAGAATCGTCGTGGCCGAAATCGGTTTCCTGGCGACCTGGTGGGTCGGTTTCTTTGCCGGTTGGTTCATGGGCCGTCTCACGATTCCCCATGTGCCCATCAACATTGCCGTGAGAAAGAGTTTCACCGGCGTGCTCATCATGCTCATTACCTCCGCGACCTTTGCCGGTATCGCCCGCATCATCGCACCAAGCATTGCCGAAGATCCACGCATGGCACACTGGCAGCCACTCCTAATGCACAGCGATGTCATTGACTCCGTTGCTTTTGTTCAGGTCGGCTACATCCACAACGCCAGCTACCTCGGCGGATTGATCGGCCTGATACTTGCCCTGCTGTGGCTGCGGGTAAAAAGGACTCACTTCACTTTCATCACCGCCCCGTAAGCCTCGGCACCACCGGGTGAGGTCATTGGCTGATTGCCAAATGCTGCCGGAGCGGCACAGGCACCGGCGATGACGATTCTGCCGGAGGGATGCCAGGCCATGGTATAAGCGTTATCACCTTTGATGCCACCGCTCGGGAGGAACCATTCGATCCGGCCCTTTTCATCAAGTGCGGCGGTGAAAATGTCGGTGGCTCCCTGAGATTTGTGGGATTGTCCGGCAAAGGTGGCGGTGTCAGAGAATTCGCCATTCACAAAGCAGCGCCCTGTTCCGTCTGTGGCGACTCCAAGGCAGTAATCGGTGGCGGGACCTTGCAGGGCATGTGCCCACTGAAGTTTGCCCGCAGGACTGAAGTGAGCGAGCAGACCGTCGTTGTCCTTGTCACCCGTGGTCTGCACGGTGCCGGAAGGAAGCGTCACACTACCTTTAAACATGCCTGCACACCAGGCACGGCCCATGGCATCAACAGCGATCTCATGGAAGCCAGCCCCCGGCGTGCCAGACAGTTGAGCGAACCAGACGCCTTCGCCCTCGGAACTGAGTTTTAAAACGACTCCCGCCTGTCCTTTGCTGACATCAAGAGTCACGGAACCGAGGCTGCCCATGCCGCCGCCGCTGCCAGCGATGTAGATTTGATCCTGACCATCAATGGCCACGCCATGGCCGCTGCCTGAAAATTTACCACCCGTCGTTTTAACCCACTTGAGGGTTCCTGACGCATCGTATTTGGCGCAGAAAATGGGGCGCGTGGTGCTGGCTGCATTCACGATGACATCCCCAAATTTTGCCTCACCCGCGACGGCTCCGGTGACGACGATGTCACCTTTGCCATCAACGATGATGCCGTGGCCGTAGTCGTAGCCTTTACCACCGGCGGTTCGCAGCCATTGCAGAGTGCCTGCGGGATCATACTTGGCGACAAAGATGTCGTAATCACCCGCGTTCGGCAGGGTTTGACCATTCACCTGGGCGTCGGTGCTTTGATAGTGGCCGGTGACATACGCATTACCCTGGGAATCGGTGGCCACGCCATAACCGCGATCCACCAGACTGCCGCCGAGGCTGCGCACCCACAGGAAACGCCCCTCCCTGGAAACCTTTGCCAGAAAGAAATCCATCCCGCCAAGCCCTGTGCGCTTCTGGTCACCAAACATGCCGTCATCAGTTGATTCTCCGGCCAGAAAAACATTGCCCTCACGATCAAAAGTCACTGCGCGTGTTTTATCGCTTTTAGCACCGCCACCGGCAGCCACCCATTCAAAGCCCGGTTCTGCGGCAAAAAGTGAGGTGGCAAGAAAGCCAATACAAAGCGGGCGAAGTGATGGCAACATCGTAAGCATACGAATCCATACCACGTTGTATTTCGCCGATTCAGCCTGTCATAATGAACGGCTTTTTTGGTTAGGCGTGACGCCACCAAATGCCACACAGCCTGATAAGCATCACCACAAAGCGCGCCGCACTTCCTCCGCAGCCCGGCGGTAGGCGCCGCCCTCTCCAAGTGTGGCCACGACACTGGCCATGTCGGCCTCCAAAGCATGGCGGCGCTGATCGTCGGTCAAAAGACTGACCATTTCAGCGGCGAGCGAATCACTGGTCAAATCCCCCTGAACGAGTTCGGGCACCACATCACGCTTGGCCAGAACATTCACGATGCCGATTTTTTTGATTTTCACGACCATCTTGGCCACGGCGAAAGTGATCGCATTCACTCGGTAAACGAGCACATAGGGCAGACCGAAACAGGCCGCCTCGAGTGTCGCGGTTCCACTGGCCACAGCCCCCACCTGGGAGCGCTGCATGAGATCATAAACCGTGCCTGTCTCCACCCAGCCCTTGGCCTCAGGCATGCCTGCCGCACCGGCCATGTGGCGCATCTCATTGGCAAGGGTCTCATTGGCGGCGGACACACAGATCCGGACTTGGGGCAATTGCATGCGAATCGCATACGCAGCCTTCAGCATGACGGGAAAGAGGCGCTTGATCTCATTCAACCGGCTGCCCGGAAAGAAGCCCACAAGCCAGCGCTCACGCGGCCAGTCACGCTTCAACTCAACCACGCGATCCACCATGGGATGGCCGCTGAACTCCGTGCGCAGACCGCTCTTCTCATAAAATTCCTTCTCGAACGGGAAGATGCAGATCATGAGATCAAGCGTCTTGGCCATGGTTTTGACGCGCCCCTTCTTCCAGGCCCAAACCTGCGGACTGATGTAGTAGAGGAGCTTGCCCATGTAACCCCGCGCCCGCAATTTCTTGGCCACGCGCAAGTTGAATCCCGGATAATCCACGAGAATCACCGCCGCAGGCCGCTCGCTCATGATCTGACTCAGTGTCATCTCAAGTCTCGCCTTGAAGTAGGAGTACATTTTCAGCACCTCCCAAAGGCCAACAACACCGGCGGTCTCAACCCAGTCCGTGATCCCCTGCCCCGCAGCATGCTTCATGCGCGGCCCGCCCAGACCGGTAAAACGAACCGTCGGATCCAGCACCAACAACTCGCGAATCAAGCCCGAGGCATGGGTGTCCCCACTGACTTCACCGGCGATGATGTGGAGATGCATGTTGTGAAAATTTTGCGTCGTTGGCGGTTATTGAGATGCTTTGCTTTGGCTGAGAAAACAGTGAGAGACAACTGCCAACTTGCGGCAGCCATTGCAAAATTTCGGATCAGCCAGCCAGCGCAGCATTCTTCTCGATTTGATCCGTGATTTCCAGGGCAATGCGTACCGCCTCAGCACCTTCCTGACCACTGACGACGGGTCGTTTTCCCTGACGGGCACATTCGACAAAGGCGGCGATCTCCAGTTTGAGCGGTTCGTCCTTTTCGACTTCGACCTCCTCACGCACGATCGCCATGCCGTCCTTCCGGTAGATCCAGCCACTCTGCTCCTGATAGTCGAGGCTCAGGTAGCAGTCAGACTGAAACACGCGGATCTTCCGCATTTTCTCAGGGCTGATCCGGCTGGCCGTAAGGTTGGCAATGCAACCGTTGGCGAATTTCATGCGCGCGTTGGCAATGTCTTCACGCTTCGTCAGCACGGGGATGCCCACGGCATCGACCTGGATAAGCGGTGATTTCACCAGATGCAGCACGATCTCAATGTCATGAATCATCACGTCCAGCACCACTCCGATGTCCATGCTCCGGTTCGGGAATGGTGACAGGCGGTGCGACTCGATGAAGCGCGGATGACTCATGCGCTCCTCAAGCTGACGCAGCACCGGATTGAAACGCTCAATGTGCCCGACCTGCAGGATCACATTTTTAGATTGTGCGAGCGCAATCATCGCCTGCGCCTCGCTGTAGCTTTCCGAGATTGGCTTTTCAACCAGCACATGGACGCCTTGCTGCATGAGGGGTTCTGCAACCGGGCGATGATAAATCGTCGGCACGGCAACCGTGGCCGCGTCCACTCGCGAGGCGAAGTCCGCCAGATCACTCGCCGCCTGCGTGCCATACTGCGCCGCAAAATCCGCCGCACGCGCCGGATCGGCATCATACACTGCGGTGAAGACCACCGCGCCATCACTCTTCCCGGCGATCTCCGCCATGATGCGTGCATGATTTTTTCCGATGGCACCGACACCGGCCACGCCGATTCGAAAAGGTTGCTTGGTTAATTCCATATCCATGAACGCTTAAAGAAGAGCGCGCCCGGTAGCAAAGGGAAACTGCACCGCCGGGAAACTCATTCGCAGACAGTCCCCCTCAGAACGGGGGCAGCAGAGCAGGATTCAGGCCGTTGGGCGGATGCCCGCCAGGCTCCGATTTCGCATCAAATCATCGCACAGCACGGCTCACTTCACCTGCCACTTCTCATCAAAGAAATCTGCAGCGACCACCTTGCCCGCACTCTCCGCACTCGGTGCCTGGGTGATGTCCAGAATGACCCAATCGGGAAGCTTCGGATTTTGCAGGGAATTTGTCCGGTCATGCGCCTCTCTGAAGGTGAGGCCGGAGTTGATCACGATCTCAAAGCCGGGTGACTTCAGGCAGGGATAGGTCAGCGCAGGGATGTGTGTGCCTGCATCAAAAGTTTGTTTGCCACGCATGCCAGTCTTTTTGGCATTCCATTCCAGCGGAAGACTGCCCAGAACGGCTTTGATGCATGAGTTCGATTCGGGCGTGCCCCAAAGAATTAGATTCTGCGTCTTGCCTGCCTCATACACGTCAGGCACTTCCGAAGCCTTCACCACGCGCACATCTCCGCGCATCAAACTGCGCCAGCGCGTCAGGAAATGAGTCGACTCCGACTCCACCCAGGCATCGACCGCTGATGAGGATGATTTCCCGTCAGGCAGAACGACGAGGAAGCGCTTCATGAACGCCATGTCCATCAGGCCCGGATGCGAGGAGGGCTTGCCTCCGGCAGGGCTGTCGTGCTGGAAGGATTGAGCACTGCCAAAGTCCCGCCAAACACCGTTTTCTTTGATCAACCGGCACATTGTGCCCGGAGTTTTGGGTCCTGCCTGAGCCATCGTTTGGAACTGCGGAAGTTCAGGTCCGACCGCCAGACTCAAGGCATTGCCATCAAGGATCAGCTTCAATTTGCCGCCGCCTTTGCGGACTTGTGGCGGCGGGTAGAAAACGATGCGTGTCACATTGCTGGTCTTGATCTCCAGCGTCTGGCCATCGAGCACCTTCGCATCAAGACGGGCTTCCCTCCAGCTCTCCTCCATGCCGTGCAGATTCATCCACTTCATCCGTCCATAATAGGGCGTCTTGGTTTGAATGTGAATTTCGTCGGGAAACAGATCGCGGCCTTTCTCCACGGATTTTTCGATCAGCGACTGCACCTCCTTGATCACTTCGGGATGATACTTGTGCCCCATGCCCGGGCCAATCAGATGCGGTGGGTGGATGCCTTGTTTGCCAAGCACTTCCATCATGTACTCGGCGCTGTCGCGCTGGGCATCGAGCTCGCCGCTGTAGCTGATGAGTGGGACGTTCAGGAAATTGCGTGCGTAATCGGGCACATCGTAGACACCCCAGAGCTTTTGTTCATACCAGACAGGATACTTGTCGGGCGTGAGCTTCTGATAGCGTTTCACATCCGCGAAACCGGCTCCAGTGTGAACGCAGGCCCACTGGTCGGCGTAATGCGCGCCGAGATGCCAGGCTCCGGCTCCACCCATGCTGAAACCCGCGAGCGCAATCCGGTTCTTGTCCACCTTGAAACGGGAGACAGCATCATCGCGGCATTCGAAGACATCGATTTCGCCCGCTGATTTCCAGCCGTTGCAGAAGCGGCCGAAGGGATGAATGACCATGGTTCCTTTCGGCTGAAACTGACCCGGCTTCTTCGCCATGAGACGGCTGTAAACAAAATTCAAATCCGTGGCGGTGTCGCCGCGGCCATGCAGCCAGATCCACATTGGAATCTCCTTTTTACCAATCTCCAATCCTTCCGGCACCTCAACGCCATAGGGCTGTGGTGAGTCATCGATGTGTGAGTAAAAACCCAGCACCTTCTGACCGGAACCATCCATCCATGGTGTCTTGTTTTCTTTCAGTGCAAGGATGCGCTTCTTTGCTTCATCAAGCAACGCGGAAGCCTTCTTCACGGCGTCTTCAGGTTTCTTGTCATACCACTCATCGAAATCGAGCGCATAACGAACCGCCTTGAGAAAGATGGCGGCATCCGCCGAGCGCGGATGTTTCTTCACCGAATCAAAATC
>CANJVS010000164.1 GCA_947477755.1 Verrucomicrobiaceae bacterium
TGCCGAAGTTACCTGGATCGATGCTCTCTCTGATTTCCTGGCCGGTCAGAGCGGGGTGGAGGCGATCAGGCTGAACACAGCGGATCGCAGTGTGCAGGTGGCCACGCTCGGACAGGTGGATGTGGAGGCGCTGCAGGCACAGGTGAATGAATTGTTGCGCTCGCTGGATGAAAAGCTGCTGGCGACAACGCCTGAAGCACCTGCCGAGGGGCTGCAATTGACGCGCCGGGAGGGTGAGGTGCTGCTGCAAAAACCGACCTGCCCCACGGCACCGCGTTTCTGGAAGTGGCGCGATTTCGAGTGGCCTGAGGCGGAGAAAATTGAGCAACAGAGTGGCGAGGAGTGGCGGGCCATGGCGGTGCAGGCAACGATCTGCGGCCTGGCTCAAATCATGGCCTACGTGGCGGGCAGAGCCTTTGAGGCACCCGAGTGGATGGTGCATTCCTTGTTAGGCGTGGCACTGGTGAGCGGGGGCTGGGATGCCGCGAAAGATGCCTGGGAGAATCTGAAAGAGCGTCGGCTGGATGTGCATTTCCTGATGCTGGCCGTGGCGTCGGGTGCTGTGGCGATTGGTGCCTGGGAGGAGGGAGCGCTGCTATTGTTCCTTTTCTCCACCTCGGGAGCACTCGAGCATTTCGTGCTGCACCGCACCCACCGCGAGATCAATGCACTGATGAAGGTGGTGCCGAAAATGGCGCGTGTGATGATGCCGGACGGCAGCACGATGCAGCGCGCGGTGTCGCTGCTGCGTGTCGGTGATGTGGTCCAGGTGCGCCCTGCCGAACTCTTCCCGGTGGATGCCACTGTGGTCTCGGGTGAGACGGCGGCGGATGAATCCACCCTGACGGGCGAGGCCTTGCCAATCGACAAGGCCAAGGGCGCGGCGGTCTATGGCGGCACGCTGAATCTCTGGGGCCTGGTGCAGGCGCATGTGGACCGTCCGGCGACCCAGAGTGCACTGGCCAAGATCATCAACATGATCCAGACGGCGCAGCACATGCGCGCGCCAAGCCAGCGCTTCACCGACCGTTTTGGCACGACCTACACCCTGCTCACCCTGAGCGTGGTTTTGATCATGTTATTGGTTTGGTGGCTCGGCCTCGGCATCCCGCTTTTTGAATCAACAGCGGAAACCAAATCGGCCTTTTATCGCGCCATGACTCTGCTGGTGGTGATGAGTCCGTGCGCACTGGTGCTGTCCATCCCATCGGCCATCCTGGCGGCCATCGCCTGGGGTGCGCGGCGCGGCATCCTTTTCCGCGGTGGTGCCGCGATCGAAAAACTCGCCGAAGTGGACCTGGTGGCGATGGATAAGACCGGCACGCTGACCGAGGGGAATCTGCGCGTGGCCCTGGTGGAAAGCTTCCCGCCCGGTCGTGAGAAGGAGGTGCTGCGCCTGGCTGTGACGCTGGATGCACATTCGAATCACCCCATCGCCCTGGCGATCACGCGGCACGCGAAGGATCAAGGAATCGAGGCTGGAGAACTGATCGAGTTTCAATCCCTCCCCGGCTTGGGCCTGCGCGGTCGCACGACGGATGGTGTGACTTATGTGGGGCGGCGTGAACTGATGGATCAAGGCGATTTTGCCCAATGGCTGAAGGACGTGCCGGATGCTCCATTAGGGTTCTCCGAGGTCTGGGTGCTCAATGCCGGCACCATGGGGCGTGTGCTGCTGAAGGATGAAATCCGCAGTGGCAGCAAGGCGGTGCTTGCACAGCTCGCGGCCGAAAAAGTGATCACCGTGATGCTCACAGGTGACCGCCGCGCAGCAGCATCACAGGTGGCGCATGAACTGGGCGTGACGGATGTGCGCGCGGGCCTGCACCCTGAGGACAAAGTGGCTGCGATCAAAGAATTCACCCAGCAAGGCAGAAAGGTGGCGATGATCGGCGACGGTGTGAATGATGCGCCCAGCCTGGCGGCAGCCTATGTCAGTGTGGCGATGGGAGCACGCGGCAGTGATGCCGCACTGGAGCAGGCTGACGTGGTGCTCATGCAGGACAAGATTGAAAAACTGCTCTCAGCGCGTCACATCAGTCAAGCGGCCCGGCGCATCATTCGCCAGAACCTGGCGATCTCACTGGGCTCGGTCATCGTCATGGCGATCGCTTCACTCTTTGGCATCGTGCCGCTGACGCTCGGTGTGCTCACGCACGAGGGCAGCACCGTGATCGTTTGTCTGAACAGTCTGCGGCTGCTCTTTGTGAAAGAGGCGTCTATGATTACCAAGCCAACCGACTGAGATCCTGTTCCTGGCTGGCGGACCATGCGTCCTTGTTTTCATGCAATTGACGGCGCGCAGAAGCTTGAATCGGGAGCTTCATGGGAGAGCCTTCATAAGAGAGCTTTTCCCAAAGCGAGAGGGTGTCGCTGGTCGGACGCAGAGCGGCCAGAAGTCCGGGCAGCCGGGTGCGGATTTCACTGTCATCCGGGGGATCGATGTGCAGCCAGATGAGCAGCTTTTCATAGCGCGGATCTTCTTTTGGCAATTCGGCGCTGCTGCCTGAAAGCAGCGCTTCATGCTCAGCCCAGGCGCCCTTGCAAACCTTGTCAAAGAGAGCCTGCAACTCAGGTGCTGTTTCGGACATTCTCGCCGCTTCTTTCAGGCGCCAGGCCTCATCCGATGACGCTAGCTTGATCTCATCAGGCTTGGCAGGACTCGTGTTGGGTGCATCCGGCTTGGCCGCAGCCGCATTGACTTCCGTCGGGCTGGCTTTGCTGATTGCCGGAGCGGTTGCCGCTGTGGATTTGGGCGGCATCGGTTTCGTCAGTTCCCAAGGTGTGACCCAGATCATGAGCGCCACGACAGAGGCCCCCACCAGACCGCCGGCAAAAAAGGGCCAGGCATTCCAAACAATGATGACAGGCGCCTGCGGCATCTGGGCGGCCTTCACCGGCTCAGGAGATGCAGGCTTGAGCGCGGTCTTTGGTTCCGGCGCTGATTCAGACTGCGCGGTTTCCGGCTCGATCGAGCGCTCGATTTGATCGATGGCCCGCTGCACAGCCAGACTCCACCAATCCGGAGGTGTGATTGCCTGGAAGAGACTGGCGCCTTCCTGATCTGGAGTCAGATGCAGCTCCAACTCTGCCAGCGCAGCGCATTCAGCAGGACTCTCCCAACTCCAGACCGTGCGTTTACGGCGCAGACGATGATCCCAAATATCCCGCGACTCCTGGCCGCAGCTGCAAACGATGCGTCCCGCAGCCAGCCAGAGTTTGGCTTCCTGCAATCCCTCCTGATGCTCCTCTTTGGCCTGCGGTTCAGCCACAGCCATCATCTGCTCAGCACGCGAATAACGGGTGATCGCCAGCGAGGTGACCAGGGCGAGCATGATATGAACCACCTCCGGATCGCACATCTTTGACTGAGTCGCGGCCAGGGCCTCAGCCAGTCTGGAAAGACGCGTCGTGTCTGACTGCGCCGCCCAGCGGTAAGCCACCATGCAGGTGAGCGATTGGTGGCCGCTGCTCAACTCAATGATGAGGTCCGGGATGCGCGCCATCTCGGCCAGCAGGTCCTGGTGGTCTTCGAACAGAGTCACCAGAAACTCGCTCGCGCCGCCTGCCCAATCCCTCTTCACATAAGCTTTGCCGCAGAAATCAGCAAAGGCCTGCGGAATGTCCACGCCAGTGTGCAGAGCCTTGACCAGAAGAAGACCGACAGGTCGGAGTTCTTCGGGTAATTCCAAAAGGCTCGGGTGGGATTCGTGAGGCGCTCCTTCCATAATGAGTCGGACGAGTAGCGCCACCGCCCACCAGATGCAACGAGGCTCTCCTCCGGTTCGATCTTTACCGGAATGACTGCCGCCGGAACGGATGGCAAACACCACCCGTTCACCAATCAACACGCCAGAATCCCCTTCCCTCCGGCTTTAGCGAATCGGAGAAAAATCCACGGCGCGCATGTAAATGCTTTTCACACCATCCGGATCAGGCAGGGTCAGCGGACCACCTTTTTCGGATTCGGCCTTGGCGGCCACCCATTCCGGATCCGCACGGAAAGCGGTGAAGGATGCCTTGCCAGCCTGCTGACTGGCGTGTGCGAGGATGTAGATGAGCTTGGTCCCGGCACCCTTGTCCGCATCAGTCGGGATCCAATAGGCGATGTGGCTCATGCCGTGTTTGGTGAAGAGACCCATGGTGTGGTTTTTGAAGCGTGCGTGCAGGGCATCCAGTTTGCCGGGAGGCGTGGTGTAGGTGCGCATTTCAAAGACGCGATCCTTTTCACCGGCACCAATCTTCACGGGCGGCGAATAATCGGTGCTGGTTATGAAAATGGCTTCGGGAGCCTTGGCCAGAATCTTGCCCGCTTCCTCGCTGGCCTTTCTGGCCGCCTGCCATACCGGATCAGCTCCAAAGGCCTTCCAGTTCGCCTTTGCCGCGTCCCGGCTCGGATGGGCGACAACATAAATGAGCGTGTTCTCCGAACCGTCCTTTTTCTCGATGGGCAGCCAGTAGCCGATGTTCTCGATGCCGTGTTTCTCAAAGAGCTTGCAGGTGTGGTCGCGGAATCGCGCGAGGAGAGCGTCCAGCTTGCCCTCATTGGTCACATAGATTCGGAGTTCGTAGACCTTGGCATCGGCGGCCGAAGCACCGGCACCGATGAGTGAAAAAAGGCTGAAGGCGATGAGGCCGAGGAAAGAAGAGCGATTCATGAGGGTTGGGGTTCGGTGATTCAGAGGGGCTGGCGGCAAGGTATGGCGTGATGCTTTCCTATAGCAATCCCAGCGATGACAAACGAAGCCGCCGCTGTATAGTTTGCGCCCTTCTCCATGTCAGACCGAACTTCATCATCCACGGCCGGAGTCACCTGGCGTCTGGCGGATGCCCCGGTTTTGGCTGCTGACGCCGACACCGGACTGCGCCAGACACTGCTGATGACCAATGCGGCGGGCTTTCTCGCTGGCTACTACGCCATGCATAACCAGTGGGTTCAACTAGCCTGGTTTGGGCTGATGACGGCCGCCTGGTTTTGGGCCGGTGGTTTTCAGGATTTCAGGCAAAGCCTGCGGCGCGACCGGTGGCTGGTGAGCCTGATTGGGCTGGCTTCGCTCCTGCTGTTTCGTTCATCCATCGTCGAGTCGCCCGGCATGGGCATTCATGACTTGTGGTTAGGCTGGCTCAATACGGCGATGCTCGTGGCCGCGCTGATGATGTTATGGCAGGCAGGGAGCAGGCCAAGAGCCGTGAAGGCGCTGGGCCTGCCGCTGGTGGCGACCGCCTGCGCAGCAGCCGCTGGCAGCATGCTGATTTTCTATTTTTTCAGCAGCGGGGCCATGTTCGGCTCGCGTCTGAACAACTGGTTCATTTATGGCGGCTGGAATTCGGTCTGCACGGGCATCACCTTCGGATTCGCCGCCACCTGGGCCATGTATGGCTGGCATCACGCCAGTGCCCGGCGGGAAAAGCTGATCTGGCTGCTGATGTCCCTGACGCTGGTTGCAGGCACACTCCTAACCATGAGTCGCGGCGCATTCCTGGCGCTTGTCATCGGTCACGCGGGCCTTGTTGTCGCGCGCGGCTGGCGCGATTCGCTCAAGCCCGTCAGCCTGTTGCTGGCATGCATCTTCATCTTTCAACTCAGCGCTCCGCTGATCACCCGCATCGCCGTCTGGGATGCCTCGCGGCATCAGGGGAGCTCCGCCAAAGTGGTCACCGCAAATTCCCTGGCAGACCAGATCATCGTATCCAATCCGGCAGCGCGCCTGGTGGAGCGCGCTGACAATGGGCGCTTTGAAATTTATGGCGCGGCACTCCAGAGCATGTCGACCTGGCAGGACTGGCTTTGGGGCAAGGGTCTCTGGTCGGCGAATGATTTCTGGTCCTGCTCGCTGCACTGGTACCCGGAACACCTGCACAGCATCTTCATGGACGCTCTGGTGCGCGGAGGCATCCCCACCCTGCTGGGATTGCTGGCCATTTTTGGCTGGGGGCTTGGTCGCGCGTTTGTTCTGGCGCGTGAAGGTGAGGAGCTCTGGTTCATGCTCGCCTGCTATGGCTGTGCCGGAGTACTTTTTGATGGCGACAGTGCCTTCTCGCTGCTCACCGTCCCGCGTTTTGAGGTGCTCATTCTTTGGGTGCCGCTGGTGATCGCTTCGGCCCGCTACTCCGTGGTCCTGCGCGGATCATGAGGCGCGTTTCCATGCCTGCTTGAAAGAGAGTTATTAGATTTCATCGTGTCCGTTACCCCACATCGATCCGGCTGGCATTTGATCCGCAATCTCATGCGGCAGGGGAAGGCCTGGCTGCGCGACACCATGGCCAGCAACACGCTTGATCCGTTTCCCATTCGCAAA
>CANJVS010000165.1 GCA_947477755.1 Verrucomicrobiaceae bacterium
ATGGCATCCCGCTTGGCAGTTCCATCGAAGCCTCGCACGGACACCTGTATCTTTTCCACTGGGTCTTCGGCAAAGACAAGAAACTGGAGGACATCAACTTCGGCGCGGACATCGACACCTACACCGCCAAGCTCGCGCCGTATCTCAACGCCGAGAACCCCGACCTCAGCGCCTTCGCCAAGCGCGGCGGCAAGCTCATCATGACGCTCGGCACCGCCGATTCCGTCGTGCCCTACCACGCCTCCATCGACTACTACGAGCGCGTGGTCGACCGCCTCGGTGGACTCGAGAAAGCGCAGTCATTCTTCCGCTTTTACGTCGTCCCCGGCCTCGCCCACGGCGGTGGCCCCGGCATCAATCAAGCGCCGAATCTTCTTGATGCCGTGCGTGCCTGGCGCGAGACCGGCACCGCGCCCCTCGCTTTGACTGGTCGGCATGTGGAGAACGGCAAATCGTTGTGGGAGATGACGATCTATCCCTATCCGACGCAGACTGGATGGAATGCGGCAACCCAGAGCTTCGAACCTGCCGATGGCAAACGCGGTGGTGTGGAGCGGATCGCTGAGCGCTTTCGTCCGGCAGCGGCGGAGTGAGCGCGAGTCTTGCCGAGAGAGAGCTTTTGACAAAACGTCCGCGACCAAGCACCTTTCGCCTATTGAACTCTACCTCAACAGCTCCTGTGCCCTCGAAAAAGCCCACCTCCATTACGGTGGTTCGCAAGGGCTTCTCCGATGCGCGGCGCAGAGCGTTGCAGACGCAGGGTGTGGTGACGATGGAGCGGGTTCGCGCGAATCAGGCGACGATGAAGTCCGTGCCCTGAGGCAGTTTGCTTCTGAGTCAGGTTTGTGGATGGAGCCAGCCGCTTTGAAGGCATTGTTTGCGGCTCGCCCTATGCGCGGTGGCAAAGAACACAGCGTGGCCTACCTGCCTGATGAAGAGCGCGTGATCAAGGATGCAGACGTTCACGCGCTCGCCACCGAGTCGCTCTACGACTACCTGACCGACCTACTCCTTTCCAATCACTACTTCGACGACGATTTTCAGATCCTTGGATTCTACGAGGAGGGCGAGCGCTTGCATCTCGTCATCTCTCAGCCCTATGTGGACGGCACGCACCCTGAATGGGAGGAATTGAAAGCTGGCATGGTGGCTCAAGATTTGCGTGACCCGAATCCTCGCTCCCTGGGTGGCAACTTTATCATCGATGACGATGTGCTTGGTGAAATTGATGTCTTCGATCTACACGTCAACAATGTCATCCGAGACGCCTCCGGCTGGCTGCATCCGATTGATGCCCACTTCTACTTCGATGATCGAACCGCAAGAGTTGCGGCGCTTCAAAAACTCGGACTGGATCGTGTGTCGGGGCCGACAGCGCTCGCCTCGTCAGGCTTGCCACGCGCCAAGGGGTAGCGAGGCAATTGGTTGAGTTTTCGCAGTGCCTCAGTGTCCCTTCCTTCTCTCTAATTATGTCCACAACATTCTATTTATCCTTCGAAGTCGTCCCTGGTGACGAAGGCTTGGTTGATAAGAGAATTGAGGGTGCCCAAGCTCATTGTTGGGTTGTTGAAGATGATCCAGTGTCAGCGGTCGTAATGGCAACCTACCGAGTCCAGCAGAGCGGTTGGACGATTCAATCTCAAGATGCCCCGCCTGTCTCCGTGCGGCTCGAAGATTTTTGCGAACGAGACCTGGGTGAAAAGAGTTTTCTTGAAGCCCAGGAATATGGAATCGCGGTATTCATCGTCGCGCATACTCCGGCCAAAGATCTTCATTCGGATGCGCCGACACGGCAGAAGCCCAAGAAGGAGTTTGATTTGAGTGATTTCATTCGGACACAGCAATCCGTCCGCTCGCAAGGCCGATGCTTGTTCTATCAGAAAACAGACAAGTGCGGTGACGTTATCAATGCGCATTCCATCCAGGAAAACGGGGCATTGTCGATGATTGCTCGGGACGGATATGTTTATTCGATTTCGCCCAATTATGGCGACATCAAACGAAACAAGGGAAGACCGTCGCTGGCACGGATACACATCAACAAGATGTCAGTTTTCAGAGGACTTTGTCAGCAGCACGACAACCTTTTGTTCCGTCCTATTGATTCGGTGAACTTGAAACCAACCCTGGAGCAGGTGTTTCTATATGCCTATCGATGCATTCTCAAAGAGCGCTACGCTAAAGAGTGTGCTGTGGTGATTCTCGATCAGCAATTGAAGATCTTTGATGGAACGAAAGCCACCAAAGAACTATTGGAGGGCGCTCGAGAGGGTAATGAGTTGGGGCTTGCTGGCTTGAGGCAAGAACAAGCGAATTATGATGAGTCTCACCAGCAAGGAAGATTCGACGATATTCGGTATGTAATGTTTGAGTCCTCAAGGATTCCAACGGCTGTTTTCTCCGGACAAATATACCCCGATTGGGGCTTTAACGGGGAGCCTATTCAGGATCTGGGAGATCGACAGAGTCAGCGCTCATTGCTCACCTTCTCATTTGCTCCAACAGATGCAGGATGGGCGTTTCTGTTTGCTTGGCACAAGGCAAGTGATGCTGTCTGCCGATTTTTCATTTCGACTCTTCAGGGTGCGATCAGAAGTGGACGAAGCGTCGAAGATTTGCTGTTCGCTTTAGTGGTTAAGGGCTGTGAAAACATCGCATATTCCCCTGACTGGGTTGAACGACGAACTTCGGAAGAAAAGCGCATGTTGGAAGAAGCGATGACGCATGGAGCGGATTTTTTGAAGCTCGTTGATCAAGGCTACTTGAGTTCTGGAATAGCAGGATTGCACGAATGGAGCTTCGACTCTGTTCGCGACAACTTGCGTTGATTCACGCCCCCGACTTCATGCCTGCCTCCACCGCTCTCCCCATCTGGAAAATCCACGCTGACATCCTGCACACGTTGCGGGGCGGGAATCGGCTGGTGCTGGTGGCTCCGACGGGCTCGGGGAAGACGACGCAGGTGCCGCAGATGCTGCTGGATGCGGGGATCGCGGGCGACATGATGATCGTGGTGCTGCAACCCCGACGCGTCGCGGCCCGCACGGTGGCGACGCGGGTGGCCTGGGAACGTGAGAGCAGACTCGGCGCGGAGGTTGGGTATCAGATCCGGTTTGATGATCATACCAGCGTGGGCACGCGCATTTGTTTTGTCACGGAGGGCATCCTGCTGCGCTGGATTCAGGATGATCGCTCGCTGTCGAAGATCGGTGCGGTGGTGTTTGATGAGTTTCACGAGCGAAACCTGCTCAGCGATGTCGCGCTCGCGTTGGTGAAGCATTTGCAGCAGACTCAGCGGCCTGATTTGGCCATGGTGGTCATGTCAGCCACGCTTGATGCCGAGCCTGTGGCGGCGTATTTGGATCAGTGTCCGATCCTTATTTCTGAGGGGCAGAGTTTTCCCGTTGAAGTTGGGTATCTCCAGTTTCCTGATCAGCGTCCGATCACCGTTCAGGCGGCTGAAGCGGTCGAACGCATCATCCATGACGAAGACCCCGGCGACATCCTTGTCTTCATGCCGGGTCGTGGCGAAATCAATGGCACGCTGGATGCGCTGCGCGGCTTGAAAACGCGGGAGCGCGTGGCTTGTATCCAGTTGCATGGCGAACTCGAACCGCAGGAGCAGGATCGGGCGTTTGCGCCCAATGCGCTGCGCAAAGTGATCGTGGCCACCAACGTCGCGGAGACCAGCATCACTATCGACGGCATCCGCCATGTCGTGGACAGTGGTGTGGCTCGGGTGGCTCGTTACGATGCTGAGCGCGGCATCGGCACGCTGTTGCTGGAGCCCATCAGCCGGGCCAGTGCGGATCAGCGCAAAGGCCGCGCAGGACGCACTGCGCCGGGCACCTGTCATCGCCTGTGGACCGTGATCGGCCACAAGGATCGCGAGGAACGCAACACGCCGGAGATTCAGCGCAGCGATCTCGCTGAAGTGGTGCTGCTGCTGCATTCGCTCGGCATCCGCGAGGCCGCCACCTTTGACTGGCTGGACAAACCCGATCCGCAGGCCGTCGTCCGAGCCGAGCGCCTGCTCACCATGCTCGGAGCCTTGATCGATGCGGACCTCACGCCCATCGGTCGCCAGATGCTGCGCCTGCCCATGCATCCGCGCTACTCGCGCATGTTGATCGAGGCCCGTCAGCGCGGTTGCGTGCCCGATGCCGCCTTGTGCGCTACGTTGGTCAGTGGTCGCGATTTGCTCGCGCGACTGGATCGTGATGATGCGCAAACCAAAGCCGCGCGCGAGATGTTTGAGGAGAGCTCCGACTCGGATTTTATCACGCTCATGCGAGCCTATGATTTCGCCAAAGCGAACGGCTTCAGCTTTGATCGTTGCCGCAGCTGCGGCATCAACGCTCAAGTCGCCCGTCAGGTGGAGCAGACGTTCCAGCAAATCATGCACGCGGCGAAGCAGTCGCTTCCTGGGCATGATGCCAAGCCGACATCAAGCGATGCGCTGCTGCGTTGCCTCATGGCCGGCTTCGTTGATCAGCTCGCGAAACGCCGCATTCCCGGCAAGCCCGAGTGCGATCTCACTGATCAACGTCAGGGCCAGCTCGCGCGCGAAAGCGTGGTGACTGACGCCGCCTATTTTGTCGCTGCCAATCTGCGCGAAACACCCTCGCGCCAGACCCTGCTCAGCCTCGCCACGGCCGTGCAGCCCGCATGGATCGCTGAGATGTTTCCGCAGCATCTGAGCACCACCGTGGAGCACCTCTTCGATGCCCAAAACAAGCGTGTCGCCGCGATGAAACTTGTGCGCTATCGCGATCTCGTCATCGAGCAGAAAGCCCAGCAGCGCGACCTCGATCCCGTCGCCAGTGGACGCTGTCTCGCCGAGGCCCAACGCACCGGAGCTTTCGAGCTGCCGCTGATGGATCATCGGCTGAACCAATTCATCGCCCGCGTGAATCTCGTCCACGCCACCTTGCCGGAGCTGGAGTTCGCCCCCTTCGACGAAGCCGCCATCACTGCCAGTCTCGCCCGAGCCTTCACCGGCCTCTCTCTTGTCAAAGAAGCCCAATCCGCGCCACTCATCCCCGCCTTCCATCAGCATTTGGACAAAGGCCAGGTCAGTTGGCTCGACGAGTTGGTGCCCCTCACCATCCCCTGGCCCGGCGGAGGCACGATCAAAGTCAGCTACGTCAACGACACCCCCGAAGCCCAAGTAAAGCTGCAGGAATGCTTCGCGCTCAAAGAGCACCCGACGCTCTGCGAAGGTCGCCTCCCTGTGCAACTTCAGCTCTGTTCGCCCGATGGCAAAAAACTGACCACCACCAACGACTGGCCAACCTTCCTCACCCGCGAATGGCCGAAGCACCGGCAGGCGGTGGCGAAGAAGTTTTCGGGAGTTTTGTGGCGGTAAAAGTAGTTTCGGCTTTAGCCGAAGTGCCCCGAAGATTCTGCTAAAGCCGCAACCACTTTATCCCGCGCTACGCTTCAGGCTGTGGGGCGCAAGCTACTTGCCCGCAGGCTCCGCGTTCCAGATCTTGAGATCGTCGAAGAAGCCGTCCTTGCCCATGCAGCCGAATTCGACCCAGTCTGGCCGATTCTATCGACCTGCGGCGGACCAGCTTCGATTTCACCGGAGCCAGGATCATCTGCGGTGTCACCTTGAGGCCCAACTCTTGTAGTAGGCTTGAACAACGTGCCAAAAACGGGTTCGCAGGAGCATGTGTTCAGGGTTGGAGGGCTTGGCTGGCCATGCTTCTCTGAATCTCAGAATTCTTTCATGCACGAGTTTCATAAAGGCCCTTGTGACGGGTCTGAGGTTGAGATGCGCGCGTTCAAGCGCTAAGGAGCGTTATCATGGACAGCGCAGCAAACCCTCCTTGGGAGGTGAAAAAGAAGACGGCCAAACGCGGGCTGTTGCGGAAGTTGCTGCTTTGGGGCTTTTCCATCGGCCTCATTGGCTTGGTGGTCTATGGGCTGAAGGCGAAGCCGATTCCGGTGGAGACGGCCGCGGTGACGCGCGGACCGCTGACGGTGAGTGTGCTGGAAGAGGGTAAGACTCGGATCAGGAATCGCTATGTGGTGGCCGCTCCGGTGTCGGGAAACATGCGTCGGGTGGCTTTGAAAGCGGGTGACCCGGTGAAGGCGAATGAGACCGTGCTGACTGTGATTGAGCCGGGTCTGGCGCCCTTGTTGGATGCCCGGAGTCAGGCTCAGGCGGAGGCTCGTGTGCAG
>CANJVS010000166.1 GCA_947477755.1 Verrucomicrobiaceae bacterium
CGGATTCACCTGCGGATACGTGTTCGATGTCGCAACCCACAGCCGGCCCGAGGTGTCCCAGTTCATGCCGACGGGTTTTTCCAGCAGCGGATTTTCGGCGAAGAGTGTCATCGCGAGCCCACGATCCAGAGTGAACTCAGGCTTCGGCAGCGAAGGCAGCACCGGCAGTTTGGTGCTGCTTGGTGGTTCCGGTGGCAGGGTGCTTGGTTTGCCGGCGGCGATGCCGATCACATTGGCTTCGGCCTTTTCCACGAGTGGATCGAATTTCGGAATCTCCACCGCATTGCGACCCTGCTCACGTTTGCGGAAGCCGAAGATGTATGTGTAGTTCGCCGGACGGCTGCGATGGAAGAAGAGTGAATTCTTGCGCAGGATTGCCTCACGCAGCGTGTGCTGTTCCGGAGTCTCCGTGTCCCATTTCGCCGCATCCGTCTTCCAGCCGAGCTGCGCTGCAAAGCTCTCACTGAGTGCCCGCATGCCGCGTGCATTAAGGTGGATGCCGTTGTCCGTGCCCTGCGCCAGATCAATGCCGGCGGCCTTCCGCCACTCACCGCGCACAAAGGGCGACAGCTTCTCCGACGCGAGCTGCTCGATCACTTTTTCATACTCGGCGAGCAAGGCGTTGTGCTCCGCCGGGTCCGGCAGGCCGGGGCGTGTCGCACGCAGGTCCTCATGCCTGATCGGCCCGACAAAAACGAAGCGCACTTTGCCATCCGGACTCGCGGCCGTGATCAGATCCATCAGGGCGAGCAACTCCCTGCGGAACTTTGCCGGGCTGTGCTCCATCCCATAGCGCACCGGATCGGGATTGAGCACCGGATCATTCTTCCGGTAGGTCAGGTCATCGAGACTCGCCGCCATGCCATAACCAAGGATCGCCACGGTCGGCTTCACCACCGCAAGCTGTTCCTTCAGCGCATCCACCCCCTTGTCCACCGGATCAAAACTCGCCCGCGAGGCTCCGAGCGGGCTGTCACCGCTGTAACCAAGATTCCGCACCGCAAAACTTTTTCCCGCAAACTCCCGCCGCATCTTCGACTCGAGGTAGCCATCGTTATTCTCGCGTTCAACGAGCACATCACCGATCAGCAACACCCGGTCGCCATCCTGAATGTCGAGCTTGCGATCAGCAGCCAGCGCCGTGCTGGCGAAGGCGAGAAGAGTGAGGAGGTGCCGGAGCGAATGCATGGGAGATGAGGAGTTGAAGAAATGAAGTGCTGCAATCAAACGCAGCCAGATGCCACTCTGTGGCAGCAAGACTTGTGTCTTATCCGGCAAAGAGATGCGTCAGCGGACCCAAATGCCTTTTCCCGTGCCGCCGCGCGGCGTGGTCTTCGGGTAGTCTGCATTGAGCTTTTGCTGGATGACTTGGATGACTTGCTCGATGGGTAAATCGGTTTGCGAGTCGCGGACGCGAACGCCGGTGATGCTCACATTGCGCACGGTGCAATCGAGGTCGGGGGAGAAGATCTCGGTCCATTTCTCAGGCGCGGCCGGGCCACCGCTCTTGTAGGTCATGGACTTGGGGCCGAGTTCGATGAGGTGATAATTGGCGGGAGGTGGAAAGAGCAGCTTCACCTTGCTCACGCTTAAACCTTCGGTGTTGGCATGGACTTGAATGCTGCCCGGGCGGGTGAAGGTGAGGTTTTCAAACACGATGTTCTTCAGCGCGCCGATGCCGGCGCTCGCATCGTTGTCGCGGCCGAGTTCGAGATTGGGTTGGTTGTAGAGCTTGAAGTCGCGGATGTCGGTGATGTCGCGCAGGGTGATGTCGTCAATGCCGCAATTGAGCGTGGTGCCATCACTGAAACGCTTCACTCCGGGGAGCAAGCGGATAGAATTCGCTGCGTGCAGCCCCTCGGCCGAGCCTGTCACGTCTTCGATCACGATGCGCTCGATGGAGCCATGGCTGGGCGCATAGTTTTTCCACTCCCAGGCATTGAGCGCGACGTTGTCATCGTGTGAATCGCCGCGCACGCCACGGATGTGGCCATCGCTTGCGGGGCCGTTCACATGCACGCCATCGCGGCGTTGCTGCTCGAGCGTGATGTTTTCGACGCTGAACTCATGGGCATTCGCCAGATGCACGCCAAAGGGTCGACTCTGCCGGATGGTGACATTCTTCACCAAAACGCGGCGGACATTTTGCAAAAGGATGACGCCGTGCGTACCGAAGACGGGTTTTTGCTTGGCCGAGTGGCCGCGTTCGTTGCCATTGCTCGATGCCTCATTCGCCAGTGTCGTCCAAATGCCGCCTTCGATGGTGATGCCGGTGTCAGGGTTCGTCTCAGCAGGCACGGGCCGATCCGCAAAACCAACGACATGTTCATTGCGCACCATGCAGGTGTTGGTGCCGGGCTTGAGTCGAATCTCGGCCTGTGGATCGGCGATGAGCTTTTGCCCCGACTTCATCACCAGTGGCGCATCAAGATAATAGGGCTTCTCACGCGCAGGAATGTGCAACTGACCATCCGCATCGAGATCAGCCTGAAATGCCTGTGTCCAGACTTCGGCGGTGACGGTTCTCATTTCAATTTTACCGGACAGGTCAGGCCAGTTTTCGGTCCAGGTCCCGCTGCGGACGAGATGCCCAAATGATTCTTTCGATGAGTTGGCGCCTTGAAGCGTCAACGCAAGAGCGAGCGATTGCAGGACAAGACAAATGGCGATGCTTTTCATGGTGCGGAATCTTTCCTGGAAGCCGGAGGCAGCGGCGTGCGGATGATGTCAAAGGACACGAGCATTTCATGTTCGGCTATCGACAGGAGAATGGATTTTGGAGTCATGTCATGCGTCATCATGATTCGTGATTTCCAGCAGATTCAAGGAGGCCAACAGATTACTGATTTGTCTGCATCTGCCGGCCTTCCTGAACCGGTTGGAGACAAAGGTGTTTTCACCATTCGGCTCTTCTGTTGATTTGATACACGGATCACCACGCATCACTGCGGAATGGCGAGGCAGGCAGACCGGCGCCGTTCACGAGATTGGCCTTTGGATCATCTTTCCAGGCGTAGCGTACGGCGACGGGCGTCTTCACCTCCGGTGAGGTGACGATGAGCTTGCCATTCTCCATCTTTGCGGTGGCGGGGTGGAAGGTTTGATCGGCTCCGGCGAGTTCAAATCCTTCAACCTGGCCTTCGCGCGCTTTCAGACCCTCCGCGTGCTCGAAGGTGCAAATGGCAGCGCCATTCTCAAACCGCTGCGCTTTTGGCAACGGCCCGCTCCACGGGATGCTTTGGCCATAAACCTTCGCCAGCGCCCACAAACCGAGCCGCCGCCCAACTTCTTGTTTGTTTTGCGGGTGGATGTCCCGCGGATCACCGAGGTCGAGCGCGATGGTCATGCCGGTGTGCGGAACGGAGAGCGTCTTGAGCATGGATTCGCGCACCTCGCACCAGCCGGTAAAGCGTTCGTTGTGAAAGTTAGGCAACTGCACCCACGCAAAGGGGAACTCACCCTGCGCCCAATGCTGACGCCAGTCTTTGACGAGCATCGGAAGCTGCTCGGCGTAAAACTTGCCGCCTTCGACGGTGAGGGCGTTCGACTCGCCCTGATACCAGATCGCGCCTTTGATCGCGTATCCGGCGAGCGGCGCGATTTTGCCATTGAAGAGGTTCCCCGGAGCCCGCGAGCGAGGATCAGGAGACGGCGCGGGTTTGGGCGGTGCGGGCTTGTTCTCCGCCTTGGCCTTATCGGCCAGTTTTTGCCAGTTCTCGAGCTGTCGGGCATACAGCTCCTTTGCACGTTCCGGCGTCCACGTTTTCATTGCTTCATCAATCGCGGTGAAGGGCTTGGCCATCTCAGGATGTGTGCGCTGCGACTGCGGGCTGATCCAGCTCTGGATCGGCGTGCCGCCCACAGCGGAGACCAGCAGGCCCACGGGCCGCTTCAGTTCGCGGTGCAGATGCCGGCCAAAGAAATACGCCGCAGCGCTGAAGTTGGCGAGATTCTCCGGCGTGGTGAGCTTCCACTCGCCGCGGGGTTTCGTGTTGCTCCCGCCCGCACCGCCGGAAGACTCCACGAACATGCGGAGCTGCGGGGCATTCGCGGTGGTTTGCTCGTCTTTGAAAGCACGCAGCCTGCCGACCGTCCATGCCATGTTCGACTGTCCCGAGCACAGCCACACCTCGCCGACGAGCACATCATTGATCGTGATCGTGTTCTGACCCTTCACGGTCATCGTGGTGCTTTCGCCGGATTTCAGCGAGTCGAGTTGCACCCGCCATTCACCTTTTTCATTGGCTTTGGTTGTCTTCGTCTGGCCGGAAATGGAAACACTCACCTCCTCCCCCGGAGCCGCCCAGCCCCAGACCGGAGCTGCGGCCTCCGCTTGAAGAATCATGTGGTCGGAGAACGTCGCGGGCAGCGTGACCCCGGCGCGTGCGGCGGCTGCGATGAGGAGGAGAGTGGTGAGAAGATAGTGCGCTTTCATGGATGGTGGTGGAAACAGAGAAATTGAAAATCAATTCAACAGCAGATGAAACACCCGCAGGGCGCTTCGTGAAGGAGCGTTCGATGCGGCGAGACGGACTTTCGCGTGATGGGCTCCATCGGGGAGTTGGTCATCGAGGATCAGTGCCCAAGGAAGATGGAGACCACTGCTCCAGTGAGTCATGGTGTCGAGGCTGCGCCAGGCAGCGCCGTCGATGCTGAACTCGATCTGTCCGGCATCGGGACCGGAGGCGATGAAGAGGCCGCAGCCAGTGCCTTCAAAGCGGAACTCAAACTCCGCGCCTGGTTCAGTGCCGACCAGCGCGGGCACGTTCACAAAACCCTCGCGCACGCCGATCTTTTTGCCATTGGGCTGCAACTGTTCGGCGGCAGGCGTCCACGAGGGAACGAGGCTGAAGCCTTTGAGTGACCTGGCCTGCGCGATGTCGCCGAAGCGGCCTTTGGCGTAGCTTTGCGCATCGATCGGCGCAGGCAGCGAATGCTCTTTCGCGGCAGCGGCGCCGGGTTTGGCAAAGGCGGTGTCGAGCATGCGTGCGATGCTGTTTGCGTAGACCTGATGGCCGAAGGGTGAGGGATGCAGGTTCTTGAAATCCGCCGCCCAGGTGAACTCGCCTGCATCAATGCGGTCGGTCACCTCGCGTGCGAGATTCAGCGAGGGATTGCTATAAGCCACAGCCACGCGCTCGTGCTGCGCAATGGAGTCCGGCATGCGGCCGGCATGGTAGTCCGCCATGTGCGGCTCCATCACGAAATGAAGCTGGATGATGTCCGTGAGCGGGCTGACCCTGCGCATGTGCCGCACCACGCCCTCCATGCCACGCAGCATGAGATCAGGATGCTGCGGGATGTTGGAGGTGTCGTTCACCGCCGCCTCGACAAAGAGCAGATCCACCGGTCCTTTGGACAAGACATCGCGCTCCAGTCTGAACGCATGCGGCACGGAGCCCATGGAGCCAATGCCGGCGTTGATGAACTCGAACTTCGTGTCCGGAAACTTCTTCGTGAGGTAATCGCAGGTGTGCTGCCGCCACGCGCCGCCCGCCGTGATGGAGCCGCCGAGGAAGATGACGCGCCCGCTCTTCTCCTGTGTGAACTTGCGCTGACAGTTTGCCAGCCCGTCACGCAACTCGAAGTAATCGTGACCCTTCGGCAGCCTGTCGGGGTTGTAGTTAGGCTCCGCTGAGACGAAGGCCGCCAGCAGGAGAGTGAGCAGAGAGACCAAAGCTTGCTTCATGGTTGTTTTTTTGTGGCGAGGGCTTTTGAAACGGCTTCCACGCATTTGTCGCCGAGGATCTGATACGCGGGGCCGTTCCAGTGAAACTTGTCTTTACCGCCGCGGGCGAGGTCGAGTTTGTCCACGAGCAGCGTGTAGAAATCGTTCACCGGCACGCCGCGTTCGGCCATGACTTTGGCGGCCATGCGGTTGTGATCGAGGATGATGCCGTTGATGACGGGATCGAGCTTCTTCACGTCGCCTTCGAGCAGGACGGGCGTGCTGCTGGCCCAGATGATCCTGGCGTTCGGCAGCTTCGCCTTGATGGCATCGACGTAGCCTTTCGTCAGCGGCTCAAAGGTGCCGGGCTTGATGCGACCCTCCTGCCAGCCGTGCAGGCCCATGTTGAAATGGATCACGTCATACGGGCCCTTCGCCAGCACCTCGGGCAGGACCTTGGTGTTGAGATGCTCGGACTGGTTGTAGGGATTGACCCAGGCATCGACA
>CANJVS010000167.1 GCA_947477755.1 Verrucomicrobiaceae bacterium
AGATTGGCCGCCCATTGGTAGGCGGCCTGTGGATTCTGCTCGGCCCAGGTCGTTGCCACCGCATTGAAGAGCGGCTGCGAATAATAGCCGGTGCTTTCCAACCACTTGGCGGCAACGGTCGGCGTCTGGCGCGACCAGCCAATCACGAGATCCGTCAAAGCCTGGTCTTTCAAAGGACCTGAAAGGTGCTGCTCCACCCAGAGCCAGGCTCCGCGCGGATCCTTACTGCCCCATTTGTTCACGGCGATACCGATGGTCTCGGCACGAAGGAGACCGGCCATGAAGTTACTCTTGGCATGGTCGAGCGCAGCCCGGGGATCTGTGCCACCCCAGACACCATAGATGCCGCGGTAAAAATCGAGTTTGTCCTGCTCTGAGGTGAGAAGTTCAGCCTGCCGCATGGCATCTCCAGGACTCAGGCGGGCGGCAGCGGCACCAGCTTCACGCAGAGCGATACTGCGCTCGCGGGGATCGGTGAGTTGCTGGAGGTCAGTCACGATGTCGAACTGTGCATCTCTCCTTGGACGGCCGGGTGCCGAGTCGCCGGAGGGCAGATCAAAAGTAGGCAACCGGGATGATGGATCGTCCTTCTCCAGAATCACCACCGGCCGATCCGGGGTGATGAGCATGGTCACTCCGGCGCCCGCTGACGCCCCGATGGCGACAAGCAGGGCGTTCGCCAGAAGCGAGCCATTGCGGAGAGGTAACATTTCCTCATTGAACCACCACTTAAGCATTCAGCCAAGGATCATTTGGTAACTGAACGGTTACAGTTCGAGCTTTGCCTGAGTGATGTCTGCCATTAGTATGCGATCTGTGCCATTCCCCACCACGTTCGATTCCTTGAATCTTCGCGCGCACGCGGCCGCGTGCCGGGTGGCTGCGCGGCTGATTTTTGCCGTGGTTCTGGCCGCTTCCCCGCCCGCGCTCGTGGCCTCGGTGACTTATGAGGTGCTGAGCAGCTTTGAGAAGCCCGGCACACAGGTGGTCGCACCGCTGGTGCAGCACTCGGATGGGAATATTTATGGAGTGGCCTCAACAGCGGGCGCGCGCGGGTTTGGGTCTGTCTTCAAAATAACGCCTGGAGGAACGCTCAGTACGCTGTTCTCCTTTTCCGGCAACGATGGCAACGGGCCGGTGACCGGCCTGGTCGAAGGACTGGATCAGGCGCTCTACGGCACCACATCGAGCGGTGGCACCGGCAATTTTGGCGTGACTTATAAGATCACGACGGCGGGAGTTTTCACAAAACTTGCAGACTTCACCGGCAGCACAGGCGCGGCTCGCGGCTCAGTGCCACACGCGCTGATGAGGCATGCGAACGGTAATTTTTATGGGGTGACCCAGGCCGGTGGGGCGGGTGGATTTGGAACAGTCTTTAGCATGACTCCCGCAGGCACCGTGACCACACTGGCGGAGTTGACGGGCACCACCGGAGCACGCCCGGGAAGCGAGCCGCTTGGACCACTGGCCGTGTCCGGCAATCTTCTTTACGGCGTAACCAAATATGGTGGCACCGCAAACCTTGGGGTCATCTTTGAGGTCAGCATCACAGGCACCTGGCGGGCGCTGGGGGAATTCACCGGCACGACCGGCACGCGACCCGGTGCCAATCCGGCAGGCGGATTGCTGATGAACACCGATGGCGCGCTCTATGGCACTGCGGAATTTGGCGGCACCAACAGTTTCGGCGTGGCTTTCAAAACCACCACGGCAACCACGCCGGTTTACACCGTCTTGCGACATTTTGCAGACCCCACGGGCTCGCAACCGGCAGGCACTTTGGTACGTGATCCGGTGGACGGCCAACTTTGGGGCACCACATCATCCGGCGGCACGGGTGGGTGGGGCACGGTCTATAAAATCACCACGGCAGGCGTTCACACCCAGCTGGCCAGCTTCACAGGTCAGACCGGGATCGTGCCCGGTGCCTCTCCACGCGGAGGCATGGCCTTGAGCGCAGCGGGTCCGTTTCAGGCCGTCACCAGCGCGGGCGCGGCGGGCAATCTCGGACAGGCTTTCAAGGTCGCCGCCGCCGGCACCTTCACCGCTTTGGCAGCAGTCTCTCTGCCCAATGGCTGGAATCCCAGCGGGGCCCCGGTGGCTTCAGGCAGTGGCGAGCTTTTATTCCCCATGGCAGCGGGCGGCACGGGCGGCGGCGGTAATTTGATGAGCCTCTCCATCACCGGCAATGTCACCATCGCGGCCGCGCTGGGCGGCACGCTCGGCAGCATGCCGGATGGCGCACTCAACAGTGCTGCCGGTGGCGTGTTTTATGGCGTGACGGCACGCGGCGGTGCTTCGTCACGCGGCACATTGTTTCGCTACACACCGGGCTCGGGTGCGGCCCTGATTCTGGCCTACACGACGTCCTCCGGTTCTCTGGCTGAGGGACCACTGGTTCCAGGTGCGGATGGATTGTTTTACGGCGTGGGGCGTGAGGGCGGCGCTTCGAGCCGGGGGGCGCTCTATAAAGTGACCACGGCGGGTGTTCGAACACGGCTCGCCTCTTTCTCCGGCACTGCGGGTGCGGTTCCCGGCGGCAAACCGCGCGGACCTTTGGCGCTTGCTTCCGATGGAAATTTCTATGGCCTGACCGAAGACGGGGGCAGTTCAGTCACCGGAGGCGTGATTTTCCGCCTGACCGCAGCGGGTGTTTATTCGGTGATCAGCCACTTCAACGCCTCCGGTGCGCGATCACCCATGGGCGGATTCGTGATCGGTAATGACGGACTTCTTTATGCCACCACGAGTGCTGGTGGCGCCGCCAATGCGGGCACATTGATCAGTTTCAATCCAGCCACAGGCAACTGGTCGATCCTTGGCGAGTTCACCGGACTGTTGGGCGCCATCCCAGGCAGTCAGCCGGCGGGAGAACTGTTCGTCGCCCCGGATGGTGCCATCTATGGCATGACTCTGGCCGGCGGAGCGTCCGATCAGGGCACCGTGTTCCGCTATTCAAGCTCTGGCGGACTCGAGAGCCTGGTTGCCTTCACCGGCGCCAGCGGTGCGGCCCCCGGCTCGGCCACCGCCAATGACGGCGCGGGTCTGATCTTCACCGGCGGGATTGCTTTGGGTTCCGATGGGAAACTCTACGGTGTAGCACCGGGCAGTGGCGCAGCCGGCGGTGGAGTGGCGTTCCGCCTAACCATCATTCCGCCAATCAATGATTGGAAACTCGCCAATTTCGGCAATGCCAACGCCACGGATACTGATGATCTGGACTTCGACGGCATTCCGAACCTTCTCGAATACGCCCTCGTCACCGCGCCGGGTGCCTCTGATGCCGCCAGTCTGCCAAAGGGGCAACTCGCGCCCTATCCGGATGGCGACTGGCTCACGATTACGGTCACACGTGATCCCACGCGTCGGGACATCACGCTGATCGTCGAAGTCTCCGCGACGCTTCAGCCCACAGACTGGACTGTTTTAGCCACCAGTGCTCTGGGAGCGCCTTTCACCGGCCCTGGTTACTACAGTGGTGATTCCTCCACCCCGGGGCTTAAAACCGTCACCATCCGTGACATCCAGCCCGTCTCGGCACTCGGAACCCGTTTCATCCGCATCCGCGTCATTCACTGACCATTACTCCTATTCCTAACAATTCAGTTACGGTAATCGCGTTGCCCCTTTACCTATTCAGTCCGTTACTGTCCCTGCATCCACTTCATCGCCTTTATGAAAAAACTCCCCCACACTGCCACGAAAAAATGGCTGCAGGTTCTGGCCATCGCGGCTCTGGCCTTCTTGTGCTGCGACGTGCGCGCCTCCGGCTCGGCACCTGATCTCGATGGAGATGGCATCCCGAACATCGTCGATCCCGACGTGGACAATGACGGCATCCCAAATGCCCTGGATCGAAACATTGATGGCGGCATCGCCAAATCCGGCCCCTACGCAGGCCAGTACATCGGCGATCATATCGAGAACGAAAATCCGGCAGAAGACGACATGGACGCGGATGGTCTCGCTGACGATTCACTGGCTGAAAAAGACATCGATGGCGACGGCAAAGATGACGATTCCGATCTGGAAGACGACATTGATGGCGACGGACGCAAGGACGACAGCGCTTTTGAAAACGACATCGATGGCGACGGCAAAGAAGATGATTCCGACATGGAGGACGACATTGATGGCGATGGACTCGATGACGATGACTCCCTGGAGCATGATATCGATGGCGACGGCAAACTGGATGGCACCGATGACGACATCGACGGCGATGGCAAACTCAATGGTGATGCCACTGAACACGACACTGACGGTGACGGCCTCCTCAATGATGACCCCAACGATAAGGACGACGATGGAGACGGCGATGGAGACGGCGTCGAAGACCTCAAAGACGACGATGACAACAACGACGGCACCCTGGACATCGACGATACCTCGCACCACGTCGAAAGTGGCGAAGACGAACTGGATCTGTATCTGACCAAACTGCCGGCTGCCCCAGCTGACAGCACGATGCATCTGACATACACCCATCTCGGAACCGGCAGCGCCAAGCTCTCCCTCAGTCTCCGTGATGTCGTTATTGGGAGTTACAATCTCGTCGTGGCAGGTATCGTGCGCGGCACCATTCAGGTCGTGGCTGATGGTGGTGGCGGCAAACACACCCGCGGAGATCTGGTCTTCAGAACAGGCACTCTAAACAATGGTGAACTGCTTCTCGATTTCGCCGTGTCCAGCCAGACCGTCTTGATTCAGCAGGCTGCCGTGGATTACTTCTCCAGCACCATGCCGGCCGCCAACGTATCGGCCGATACGGGAGGTGTCGGAGCAGGCACCGTTCGCCTGACGGCTGCTTCAGGCGTTTCAATCCTGGCCAAAGCCAAGGCGACACTTGAGTTTGAAGTGGGTCGAATCGCAAAACTTCAGGTCGAAATGGAGCAACTGCCTGCCGGAGACTATTCCGTGCTGATTGGAGATGCACTGCGCGGCACCATGCATTTGGGCGCAACGACCGGTGGAGCTCAAGGCGAACTGGTCTTCAACCTGGCACCCACAGGCAGCGAGTTACTGCTCAATTTCCCGACTTCCGGCCAGTCCATCAGCATCACGCAAGGAGCGACCACCTTGTTCTTTGGCCAGCTTCCCACCGTGCCGACTCCAGCGCCATGATCAAAGATTGAACCGTGGAGTCGCCAACAAAACACAAGGCACTCGCAGATAATTCTATTTTACAAGACGGTCATGCGTTATACCGCATGACGCATGCCCACCAAAACCAAATCAAGCAAACCTGAGGAGACTCAAAAAATCGCTCCTGAAGAGATTGGTGAGTTTGTCGGTCGCCGAGTTAAAAAACTGCGGGCGGATCGCGGCTGGTCGCTGGAGGAACTGGCCACGGCGAGCGGGGTGAGCCGGTCGATGCTGAGTGAGATTGAGCGCGAGAAAGCGAACCCGACCCTGACCGTAACCTTCCGCATCGCAAGGGCGTTTGGGATGACCCTGCAGGAACTCATTGAGAGTGCGGAGCCCTCGGCCTCAAAGATTCAGGTGATTCGTGCCGTGGATCGCGGGCAGGTGTTTCGCTCGGACAAGCAGTGTGAAATCCGCACGCTTTCGCCGCTGAATTTGGAAAAGGATGTCGAGTTTTATGAAGTCACCCTGCGGCCCGGAGGCGCGCTGCGCAGCCAGCCTCACTTCGAAGGTACGCGTGAGTTTTTAACCGTCGAAGAAGGCAGCGTGCGCATCGAGTCCGACCAGGATGCTGAGGAACTCACCAAGGGAGATTCGGGCACATATCGCGCCGACATCGCTCATGCCATCATCAACACCGGCAAAGGCAACGCGCTGGTTTTCCTCGTCGTCATTTATCGTTAACACAGCCACCAACCCAACATCATGAAGCGTCTCCTATTGCTCGCTCTCACCCTGCCCACCTTCAGCCTGCGCGCGCAGATGCCGCCTGAAATGGTCACTGCTGAGCGGACCAAAATTCTCGCGGGTGTCAAATCGGTGCCGAAAGGTGGATCACCGGGCCCGATCGCGATCTGGGGAAACATCGCTTTCCCCATCCTGTCGGCGCCTGACCGACAGGGCGTGGAGATCGCCGTGGCTGCCGCAGCCGGGTATGGCAAAGGACGCACGATGCTCTTTGGGCAAAACAATTTTCTCGATGGTGGTCTCGGCGGCGATCATGCGCAGCTCATGGAGAACTGCGTG
>CANJVS010000168.1 GCA_947477755.1 Verrucomicrobiaceae bacterium
ATTCAAAAACAGATCATGGAACTGCTCGCCACGCTGCGCCGTGAGCTGGACATGAGTCTCATCCTGATCACCCACAATTTCGGCATCATCCGCGATGTTGCTGACCGCGTGGCTGTCATGTTTCGCGGCCGGATTGTCGAAACCGGCTCTGTCGAAGAAGTGCTCAACCGTCCGCAGCATCCCTACACTCAGGCGCTGCTTGACTGCGTTCCGCGCATGGGTGCCAAGCAGGCAAGACTGCGCACCATCGACTACGCAGCGCTCGAATCCGCCAGCGCATGAGACGCCGCCGGGGAAAGTCATGGTTCCTGATTTTGCTCACGCTGATTGGCGCCGGCTTTCAGCTCTGGCGCGAGATTCAGAACGGGCCGCAGCACTCGCCGGCTAGGCAGAGCGTCAAAGTCTTCGAGGTGATTCCGAACGCGCGACTGCATCCGCATCCCGACAATGACGGCGACAGCTTCCATCTTGATCACAACGGTCAGGCGCACGAGTTCCGTCTCTACTTCGCCGACTGCCCGGAGAAGAAACGGCATCATCTCAATGGTGACCGCATCGCCGAGCAGGGACGCTACTTTGGCGGCTTGAGCGAGGCGCGGACAGTCGCCATCGGCCAGCAGGCGCAGGCCTTCACGCAGCAACTGCTCAGCACCCGGCCATTCACCATTTATACCAAATGGCAGAGCGTGTACAACAGCGGCCGCCACTACGCCTTCATCCTCTTTCCGGATGGCGAAGACTTATCCGCCAAACTCATTCGTGAAGGCCTCGCCCGCATCCACACCAGCGGCACCACCCTGCCCGATGGCCGCACAACCGCGCAATATCAGCACCAACTCCGCCAGCTTGAGTCCGAGGCCCGAGCGGCAAGGCGCGGCGGCTGGCGTGCGGTTCACTAAACAAGTTTCTTGAGCACAGCGGCGGCGACCTGGTCCGGTGTGATCTGGGTCATGCACTCGTAGTGGCCGAAGGGGCACTCGCGCTTGAAGCATGGGCTGCAGGGAACCTGGTGGCGGATGATGGTGTGCTGATCGCCGAGGGGGCCGGTGAGGACGGGCTCGGTGGAGCCGAAGATGCTGATGGTGGGCACGCCCTCCGCGCAGGCGAGATGCATGGTTCCGGTATCGTTGGTTAGCAGCAGCCGACAGGTTTTGAGCTGGGTGATCAATTCGGCCAGCTTGGTTTTACCGACAAGGTTGCTGTGCCGCACACCACCGACCATCGTTGAAAGCTGCTCGCCCATGGCCGCTTCACCGGGAGCGCCGAAGAAGACCCACTCGATCTCTGGATGGGCGTCGGAGACTTGTTTGATAACCTCGGCGAAACGGTCCAGGGGCCAGCGTTTGGCCTGGCCGTATTCGGCACCGGCACAGATGCCGATGCGGAGTTCCGAGTTTTTGGTTTCAAGATTTTGGCTATGGGCTACGCTTGAAACTTGAGACGTGAAACCGGAAACATCTGCGCCGATGCTACGGGCGATGTGGAGGTAGCGCAGAGTATGATGCAGGGGCGGGCCTTTGCCCCCGGGTTCCTTGATGATTTGATGCAGCATTCTGGATCTCAGCGATCCCTTGTAGCCGACGAGGCGCGGGATGCCGGCGAGCCATAACTCGGCGGTGCTGCGCGTGGAATTGGTGAGCAGGACGGCGGCATCGAAGCGGATGCCTGTCGCCTTGATTTTCCTGGCGACGGCGAACAATCCCTCCCTGTTTTCCTTGCCGATGTAACGGTCCACTTCGGGCTGAGCCTCCCAGAGTTCGCGCAGTTTTTCGGGACCAAAGACGGTGATCTTCAAATCGGGGCGGCCGGATTTCATGGCACGGACGGCAGGGAAGGCCATGCATGCGTCGCCTAACCAATTAGGTGATCTCACGAGCAGCTCGAAAGCCTGGAGTCTGGAGTGGTCGTAGTCGGCCGGGTAGCTGATGCCGCGCTTGTAGTTGGAGAGGAGAAATTGAGGTTTCGGTGTTTTCCAGCGATTGTGGACCCAGAACCAGTTTTCTGGCTGGCGACGAACCATCATTTCCACGGAACGATTCATCCAGGTTGTTAGACCATCGACGCTTTGTTTGAGCTCCTCGGTATCCACGGGGGCGCTGCACACCATGCGCCAGCGGCCCGGGCCATTGTCATAAATGGCCAGGGGCATGAGCACGCCATGACTGCGCTGTGCCATCATGGCGGCGATGGGGGTGGTGGAGGCGAGCCTGTCGAAGAAAGGGCACCAGATGCCGTGGTCGCCCGCATGCTGATCGACGAGCACACCGAGACAGCCACCCTCCTTCATGTGTTTCATGGGGCCGGCGAATCCGTCCTGCCGGTCGAAAAGCGTGTAGCCCAGTTTCCTGCGCCTGCGGAGGACGAGAGCGTTGAGAAACGGATTCCGCAGCGGCTGGTAAACGGTCGCCGGCTTGCGATTAAAGACGAACAGGGAAGGGACCTGGGTGAGAATTTCCCAGCAGCTGAGGTGGCAGACCAGATAGAGGATGGGACGCTGCTTCTGCATGGCGGCGTGGGTGTGTTCCATGCCCTCCACGGTGACGCGTTTTTCCACGTCCGACTGCTTCATCATGGGCAGTTTGAAGCCGCAAAGTAGATTGGCAAAAAGCGAGGCAAAGTGCCTGCGGGCGATCTGCCTGCGCCAGGCTTCATCATGCTCACGGCCAAAGGCGATGCTGAGGTTGTTCAGGGCAAGGCGACGGTATTTGCCTGCGAGATAATAGCCCAGGGTTCCCAGTGCGCGGCCAAGATACCAAACAGCCTCGACCGGTAGCAGCCAAAGGATTCTCTCCACACAGCGGAAGGCGGCATAAACGAGCCAGTGACCGGCGAACTTGATAGTAGGGGTTTTGGTGGTGTCGGCTGAGGCCATGCGGGTTTCCCTGTTGCCACAGCGCCCCGCGCGGCGCAACTCCTCACAGCGCGCTGTTGCTGGCCTGATGTTCTGTCATTTACAAGCCGTGCTTTCTTTGTCAGCTTCGGCCCCTATGAAAGCCTTGCTCCTCATTTTCACGTTTGGCCTCAGTCTCATCTGCACCTCGACTCATGCCCAGAGTTCCGGCGGCAACACGGGGCCGACCCAAACCAATCCTGTGCCGGAGGAGATGCTGCAGGATGGAGTCTGGACCGGATCACTGAAGGGCGGGCGCTACATGGTGAAGGCGAATCAGATCATCGCCCTGTCCAAGCACGAGTACATTGCTGATGGAGTTGCCCGCGTGGTGGAAGTGAATCTGACTCTGAACTCCGGCTCGCACGTCAGGTTTTATTATCTGGAGCCTGCCCGCATGGAAGGCACCGGGATGATCGCCGTGGGTCAGCAGGCGCTCGACAAGGCTCGCGCGGCGGTGCAGGACGCGGCTTCAAAAATCTCTCCGACGCTGACGGAACCGAAGGTGGTGAAGAGTTATCCCATTTCGACCCACTCACACACCATTGAATACGTGATCAAGGAAGAGACGCGTCTGAACTCACTGCTCAATAGTCTGGAGAACGCCTTTCGTGAACCGGGCAAGAAGCATTTCTGGAGGGAGTAGGCTGCCGGGCCTCAACCATTCCTGACGGCTCGCTGGCTGATGACATTTTTTACAAGTCGCAGCATGTCGGCTGGCTCGTAGGGTTTTGGCAGGACCGCAGCGAAGCCATACGCGGCTGGCTTGGCCATCACGGGATCATCGCTATAGCCGCTGGAGACGATGGCGGTGACTTCGGAATCGAGCAGGCACAGCTTTTCCATCGTGCGAACGCCGCCCATGCCATTGGGGATGGAAAGATCGAGAATGACCAGATCAAACCGGCGTCCGGCCTGAAGGGATTCCTGATACATGCGGACGGTCTCGCTGCCTTCGGCGGTTTCGGTGATCTCATAGCCCTGGCTGCCAAGATTGCGCACGATGAGGCTGCGGACGAGTGGATCGTCCTCCAATACGAGAATGCGCTGGCTGGTCGCCTGCATCGGGCTGTCAAAGGTGCGACTGATGCCCAGAGCGTCCGCTTCATCGCCATCGGCATCGACGGGAAGATAAAAGCGCACACTGGTGCCCTTGCCCGATTCACTGCGCACGGACAATGATCCGCCGTGGGCTTTGGCGATGGATTCACATACGGTTAGGCCGAGTCCGGTGGCATTCTCGGCTTTGCGCGTGCTGAAGTAGGGCTCGAAAATGTGCGGGAGATTCTCCGCCAGGATGCCCGCCCCGCCGTCATGCACCTCGATGACGACGCCGGTGGGCTGATCGGACTGATCCGTGGTGACATCATGTGCGAACATCTCATCTGCGTCAGGCGCATGACAGCGCACGGTGATGACGCCGCCGCCGGACTGTGCCTGTTCGGCGTTGCGCACGAGATTGCCTAACAAACGGCGGATCTGTGCCGGATCGACGGCCAGTGAGGGGAGGCGTGGCGACACTTCGAGCCGGTAGTCGATGTCTGCGGCGCGGCTGTGGTGCTGGAAGAATTGCGCCACGATTTCACCGAGCTGGGAGGGCCGTTTGACTGGGGCACCGCCGCGGGCGAAAGTAAGAAGCTGCTGCACCAGTCCCTGGGCTAGCAGCGTGGCCTGCTTGGCGGCATGCAGTTCCGGAAGCTGGATGGCGGTGCGCGCACGCATATCGGCCAGCGAAAGATTGCCGAGCAGGACGGTCAGCAGATTGTTGAATTCATGGGCGAAACCACGGGCGAGAAGGCCCAGCGATTCAAGCCGGTCGAGCCGGTGCTTGCGCTCCTCCTCTTCCCGCTTTGAGGTGATGTCCCGACACAGGATGAGAAGGCCTTCGGCAAAGGGATAGCCACGCAATTCCAGCCAGATGTGTTTTTCCTCCAGAAAGACTTCACGATTGACCGTTTCCCGGCGCTGCATGGCCTGGCTGAAGGCCTCATAATACGTGCTCCGTGTGGCAGCGGGCAGCAGGTCCCAGAGATCGATGCCAAGAAGCTTTTCAGCATCACGCTCGAAAAGCTGCTGCGCGCTGGTGTTTGCGTAAATCAGCCGCCAGTGGCCATCGAGGGCGATGAGCGGATCGGAGATGCTTTCCACCACATCCGCGAGTGGTGTCTGGGCTGCAGTCGGCGCAGGTGGCGGAACCGGAGTTTCCCGGGCTGCCTCGGTGGGCAAAATGCGGAAAAGAACCGTGACACCGGTGAGTTGGCCAGTTCGGTCCCGCAGCGGGGTGGAGCGATCCTGAACCGGGATGCGGGTGCCATCCCTGGTCGTCAGCCAGACGGTGCGCTCACTGACTGGATGGGCCGGTGTGGCGAACTCAACCATCGCTGGTTCACCACTGGCATGGAAGATGCGGAAAACCTCATGCAGCGAGCGTCCCACGACATGATCTTGAGCCCAACCGGTGATGCGCGCAGCCGCCGGATTCATGAAAGCAATGATGCCCGCGAGATCCGCAGAAATCACGCCGTCAGTCAGTGATTCGAGGGTCTCGAAATAGCGGTGCTCAATGCTGCGGCGACTCATTGGCTCCCTCATCTGCGCCGCTGCTGCTTCGAGGGCCAGTCGCAGTTCATCGCCGCTAAAAGGCTTGTGCAGGCAGCTTTGCGGAGGTGTTTCACCGGCGAGCTTGATCATCTCCAGATGATCGGCACTGGCGCTTAGGTAGACGACGGCAACGGGGCCATGCTGTTGCAGACGTTTCGCCGTCTCGATGCTGGCCATGGGATCGCTGAGATCCACATCCATGAGCACAAGGCCGGGGCGCGCCTCGTCACAAAGCCTGATCGCTTCCTCACTGTTGCGGCAGATTCCCACGACACAGTGGTCGAGATCGTTCAGACTGGTAGCTGTATCACAGCCAGCCAGACTCTCGTTCCCGACGATCAAGATGCGGAGGCGATCAGAATCGGTCATTTAGAATTTGTGAAACCAGAATATCTCTAAATACCAGCAAATGCCATAAAGAAACGCAACCTAAATTCGGACATCGCTGAACTCTGAGGCACCGCGGAGTTGCCGCGCTACTGCTGAAAAGGATCGCGACCTCTTTGTAGGCGGCATTTTAAGCTCATTCACTTTGCGCGATTCAACCTAAAAACGGGAATGGAAGTCAGCGGGCATGGATGCCCTGCCGAGTGGCTGCTCGGGTGATCAAGGGGATGTTTGTGACGGGGGGATGATGCGGATTCATCCACTCAACAGGGTTCCGGCATC
>CANJVS010000169.1 GCA_947477755.1 Verrucomicrobiaceae bacterium
GTCACCAAGAACCCCTTCCCTCTGGATGAACTGCGCAAGCGCATGGATGAGCGCATCAAAAACAACCCCGAGTTCCAGATCATCATGGACGAGTCCAAGCGCCTCAAAGAGCGCATCGACCGCAACACGCTGAGCCTCAATCTGGCCGAACGTGAGAAGGAAACAGCGGAGACCAAACAGCGCCGTGAGAAGCAGGATGCCGAGCGTGAAATCCGGGCCAAGGAAGTGGCGGCCAAGCTCAAGGATGGCGGTTTCAAGACCTACCACCTGACGCTCGACAATGTGGCCAAGGCTGAACTTGTCCCCGAGTCCGCCTTCAGCCGCGAGCAGAGCACCGGCATGAGAATGGCGAAGAAGGCTGACGACGAGGACGCCGAGCCCGCCGGCTCAAAATTCCCCTACGGTCTTGAGCCCATGAAACTCGAAACCGTGAACATTCTCCGCGACTTCCTCGAACTCACGACCAAGCAGCCCACCACGGCCAAGGCCGGAGAGAAAAAGTAAGCCGGCCCAACCAACTTCTTGAAAAACCCGGGACGTAAAGTTCCGGGTTTTTCTTTGCCCCTGCACTACCGCCTTGCCTTGCGCCACCAGGCATAGAGCAGAGGTGCGGCAAGCAGCAACCATCTCGGATTGAAGCCGCGTTTCACCACCTTGACCGGGGGCTCCGGGGTGACAAAGGGGCGGCTGTTTTCGCCAGGAAAGATGACTTGCACCTTTGGCTCTCTTTGACCCGGATTTTTCAGCAGCAGGATCAGGCTCACCTGTGCCTCCGCGCCAAAGCCGACAACAAACTCGCGACTGCTTGCCGGCACGGCACCCTTGAGCGTGGCAAGCAGATGAACCTCCGTGGTTTCAGCGGTGAGTGGCAGACTCGTGGCACCATCCATCGCCTGCCAGGAGCATTCAGGCAGTACAAATGTTTCGGAGCCAAAGATCAGCTTGAGATTCTTCTCCAGATATTCCGTGGCCTTTTTCAGACTCTCCTTCACCTGCTCCCGCGACTGGTCGAGGTACCACGAGGCAACAACCGGCGGCAGCGAGGCAGGCTGCGGCGAGAGAAACACACGCGGGTCCACATTCACCTTCATCTCAAAGCTGCCGGCGCTGCCAAACTCCGCCTCAATCGTCATGTTTGGCACCTGGTGTGCCTGCGCTGTTGCACAGAGAAAGAGGCCAAGAATGAGACACCGGTGGGTAGCGATCATGCAAACAAGTTCGAAGCACCGTCTTTAAGCGGATTTGAGATCAGTGCGAGCGGGAATCTGTCTGCAATCTGTCTGCAATCTCTGTGGAGGCAGCTCACCGAACGGCAGGGCACTGAACCATTCACCCTGGAATCCTGTTTCAAGTTTCAAGTTCAAAGTTTCACGACGTGAAAGCCAACGGTTGGTGAACACTGAACACCTCACCTTTTGAGTGTGCTGGGTTCAGGTTCAATACATAGGTGACACTAATGGTTCAATACATGGGTGACAGATGGCTAGACCGGCAAGCGAGAGCGAGTCTGGAGGATGCCGTGGAAAGAAACCCAAGCAATGGACCAACGAATCGAGTTTACAATGAAGGCGATGAGCAGCCGTGACTTTGCAGGGCTGTGCCGCGAGTATGGCATCAGCCGCAAGACTGGCTACAAGTGGCGGGAACGCTTCCTGAGCTATGGCATCAGTGGCATGGCGGAGCAAAGCCGCAAGCCGTTGAGCCATGCGCATGAGCTGCCCGAGACGGTAGTTTGCGAGATGGTGCGACTCAAGCAAGCACACCCCCATTGGGGACCCCGTAAGATTCGCGAGCTGTATCGGCGTGCGCATCGAGGAACCGAGCCACCAAGTGAGAGCAGCTTCAAGCGAGTGCTGGAACGGGCAGGACTGACCCAGGAGCGAAAGCGACGAGTTGCGCAGCAAAGCGGACGTTTGACTACAGGGATCAAAGCAACAGCAGCCAACGAGGTATGGAGCGTGGACTTCAAAGGATGGTGGCGCGACACCGACGGAGGCAAAGTGGAGCCGCTGACGGTGCGTGACGAGCACAGCCGAATGATTTTGGAACTGCGAGCAGTGGCCGACGCACGCACTGAAACGGTGCGTGCGTGTTTTGAGCACTTGTTTGAAGCCCACGGGCTACCTTCAGCCATTCGCAGCGATAACGGGCCGCCGTTTGCAAGCGCCAACGGTCTGCATGGACTGAGTCGGCTCTCCGTGTGGTGGCTGGCCTTGGGCATCAATTTAGAGCGCAGCCGCCCTGGGTGTCCGCAGGACAATGGTGCACACGAACGCATGCATCTGGATGTGAGGCGTGAGTTGCAAGCTGGACGTATCGGCCGCACACAAGAGGCCTTTGACCTTTGGCGCCAGGAGTTCAATACCCAGCGCCCACACGAAGCCCTCGGCATGGCCACACCGGCAGAGTGCTACCAACCCTCAGAGAGGAGATATGAGGGCACACCCGAGATACTCGATTACCAAGGGATGGAAACCCGCCGTGTGCAGCAAACCGGAGTTATCCGATTGCGAAACGAACCCATCCGAATCTCCACAAGCCTAGCCGGGTGGGACGTGGGCCTGCGTGAGCGTGAGTCGGACCAGGTGGAACTGTGGTTCGCCAACCTGTTGCTCGGCCATGTGCATCTCAACACCCTGAGTTTCAAGGCTGCACAGCCGCCGAATTCGAGGGCGACAGGAGGGGTCGCGACCGGTGGTTTGGCTGCTTCCGCTCCGCTCCAGCAGCCAAACCACCGGGGCAAGCCCAGATCATCGGTTAATCCCCAAACCAATCAGGTAGTGTAACCCAACCCCAAACAAGTGTTACCTATGTTCTGAACCAAATCTGTTACCTATGTATTGACTGCGCCCTGGCAGTATCTCGCAACGCCTTGATTCAGAGAACTTGAAACGTAAAACCTGAAACTTGAAACCCGGATTTAAGTTCACCGATCACTTTTTCGAACGCCGTTTTTCAAAGGTGAACGCCTTCTCAGGATTCATGCGCTCATAGTCTGCCGGAGTCGGGCCGCCGCCGAACTGTTTCCAGTATTCTTCGGCGAAAGGATTGAGTTTCGGCCCCCTGACCTTCTCATTGAGATCGATCTGGCCTTTCAGGGAATCCCACCAGGCGTCGTAACTGCCAAGCATTTCCTTCACGACTTCAGGATTCCCGGCGGAGATGTCCGTCTTCTCACCCGGATCAGATTTCACATCAAAAAGCTGCCAGCCCTTGTTGTTCGCCGCCTTTGCTTTGGCGGCAGCCGCGGCTTCGCTCACAAGATGATACCGGGAAGTGCGCACGGCTGCATTGTTCAGCTTTGCCGCGTTGTAATCCGAGCCCTTCGGCCAGCGCCCGGTGTGGCTGAACAGCGTGCGGTCCTTCCACTCAGTCTGCGGATTTTCCAGCAGTGGCAGCAGGCTGCGCCCCTCGACCTGTGACTCGATTTCGGGAGTGAGTTTGGCCCCGGCAAAACCGGCCCAGGTGCGGAAGACATCCACATGCGCGGTCAGCGCTCCGCAGTCGGCGGGAGTCAGCCTGCCGGGCAGACGCCAGAACGACATGGCACGCGTGCCACCGATCCAGGGAGTGCCCTTTGCTCCATGCATTCCGGCATTGAAGACCTTCACGCCCGCCGTGCCTCCATTGTCATTCATAAAAACGACGAGCGTGTTCCCGGCGATACCCCATTCATCCAGCCTAGCCATTAGTTTGCCGATGTTTTCATCGATGTTGTGGATCATCCCAAAGAAGTTCTCCGTGTCCGGGCCCAGTCCCTTGCCTTCATAGATTTTCCGGTCCTCCGGGCGTGCGATGTACGGTCCGTGCGGGGCATTGGTGGCGATGTGGCAGTAAAAGGGCTGTTTGCCGCGGCTGGCCTCAATCCATTTTGCCGCCTGATTGAAAAAAACATCCGTGCAATAGCCCTGCGTTTTCACGAACCGGTCATTGTGAAGAATGGCCGGATTGAAATACTTGTTGTCAGGCGCATCACCACAACTTCCGGGATAGGTCTGGCCGATGCCTCCGCCACCGTGGATGAACCGCTCGTCAAAGCCGCGCTTGTTCGGGCGGTAAGCCGTTTCATCACCCAAATGCCATTTGCCAAAAATGCCGGTCGTGTAACCCGCTCCATGCAGTACCTGGGCGATCGTTGTCGCCTTCAGGTCCATGCGCTCGCGCTCCAGAATGGTGTGCGTGATGCCGTTGCGAAACTCATGCCGTCCAGTCTGGATCGCGCTGCGGGTCGGGGCACAGGTCGGACTAACCATGAAGTCAGTGAAGCGCACGCTCTGAGCCCGCAGCTTGTCCAGGTTCGGCGTTTTTAATACGGGGTTGCCGTGAGCTGACAGATCCCCATATCCTTGGTCATCCGTCAGAATAAAAAGAATGTTCGGCTTTGAGCCGGCAAGGTCCGCCCGGGTGAAGGATGGAAACGACAGCAGGGACGCAAACGACAGGGCGGCGAAGAAACGAGTCATGGGCACTCACTAACGCGGATGCCGCCCGCCACTTATCTTTCATTTGGTGCGCATGAGTCGGCCGTGCCACCTGGCGCAGGATTCGCTTCACAAACTCTTAACAATCTTGATCAGAACAGGTTTGACTTATCACCGTCAGAGTAAGACACCAAAAGCTGACCACATCCCGCCCAACAGCTCACGCGAGCCAATGCGTCCCTTCTTATGCTCAAGCCCAGTCCACGTCCGTCTGCACCCCGAGCCTGCCTACTCAATTGCGCCACGGGTGAACGTGCCGTTGTGGCCGTCACGCCCTTCATCATCGGCTCAAACGCCGCCGCCGACTTCCGGACCGGTGCGCCGGAGTGCCCGCCCGTGCTCGGCACGATCCAGCAGCGGGGAGATGAATTTGAAATCACCATCAACAGCGATGGCAGCGCACTCGTGGATGGCGCGCCCGGCTCGCAGTTCACCCTGAACATTGGTGAAGAACACACCCTGACAGCTGGCGGCGAAGTGCTTGCCTTCAAATGCCTCTCCGATCCCCAGGCGTGGATGGATCTCGGAAGCGAGATGTTCTGGCATTTTTTTGATGCCGAAACGCATCAGTGGTATGGCCCCTTCGATCCTGATGAACTGCGCGAGCATCTCAAAGACCAGACGCCGGAGCAGGCAGCGGACAATCTGGTCATGCCCGCCGGACTTCGTGATGTGGGATTCTTTGTCAAAGACGTGCTCCCGATTCTTCCCGAGCGCGGCATCGAGTCTGTCACCGAAGATCTCGTGCAACCGATCCATAACGAGCCGGTGAACACGGAGTATGGAGAGTTCACCTGCCCGGTGTGCTGGTTCAAATTTGACCGTGGTGATGCCATGAATATTTCGGTCCACGCCGCCCTTCGCGGTGATCCACTGCTGGGTGAGGACGCGATGCAGCGCTTCCACGCCACGCGCTTCAACGACCGCGGTCAGGCCATCGACGCCATGGGCATCGCCGCGCCTGATCTGGCCTGCCCTCACTGCCGCCGCAAACTGCCGCCCGGCTTCATGGAGACACCGCATCACATCTTCTCCATCGTCGGCGCGCCTTCTTCAGGTAAATCCTACTATCTCAGCGTTCTCACGCGCACGCTTCAGACAAGCCTGTATCAGAACTTCGGCATGGCCTTTCGCGATGCGGACCCATCGGAAAACGTCATCCTCACGCAGATGCGCACGCAGCTCTTTTCTGCATCCACACCGGAGGACGCCTTTCTCGCCAAGACCGAGCTCGAAGGCATGCTGTACGAAACCCTTCCTCGTCTCGGCAGAAAAGTGCGCCTGCCAAAACCCTTCGTCTTCAAACTCTCTCGCCGGAATGCCCATGACAGCGATTTCTCCATCGTCTTTTACGACAATGCGGGCGAGCACTTTGAGCCCACGCGCAACAGCGCCGACTCGCCCGGTGCACAGCACATCGCGGTCGCTTCCGGCATTTTTTTCCTCTTCGATCCGCTGCATAACACGGAGTTCCGCCAGCGGCTCAAGGGGGTGCGCGATCCGCAGATTCAGAGCCGGCGCCTTGATCAGCAGGATGTCATTCTCGCTGAAACGGAAGTGCGCATCAAAAACGTGCTCGGCCTCGACTCGCGTCAATGCATCGACACACCTTTCGCCGTCATGGTCGGCAAGAGTGACACCTGGGAGTCCCTGCTCGGCCCCGA
>CANJVS010000170.1 GCA_947477755.1 Verrucomicrobiaceae bacterium
CACCTGATCAAATTTTTGAGTGCCGACACGCACGCCTTTCCAGGCCGCACCCATGCAGAAGCGGGTGGAACCGCTGGAACGCGCAGCCAGCGCACGCTCCATGACTTCTTCGCGACCCATTAATTTTTCAGCCTTCACATCCGTCGTGTAGCGGGCGCTCTGGGCGCAGTAGCCGCAGTCTTCGCTGCAGCCACCTGTTTTAATGCTCAGCAATGTGCACAGCTGAACTTCATTGCCGGTCCAATGCTCCTCATGGATGGCGCGTGCCTGTTTGATGAGGTCAAAAAAAGGTTGGTGGTAGATGCGATGCAGGTCGGCGTAATTCATGCGGGTGGCGGGTCTTTTGCCACGAAACCTTCCAACCAGCAAGAACGAAGGATGGTTGGAGAGAATCTGCCCACGGAACCTTGAGGACTACCGATCGTGATAATGATGCCGTGAACAACACTGAGCCATTTTCCGGAGTCACCTCAATCTGCATGAAACCAGCAAACAAGGAGGACGCCGGGTGTGCCCCATGCCCTCAAAATCAGAACAGACACAGGTGATCTGTCGGGACGCACTCATTGAGTTAGCAGGTCGGCTTTTCACAGGAGGAGACACCCGGCAGTGTTCGAGGTGCTTTCCAGTCTTGATTCTGCGCGGCTTTTTAAAATAACCCGTCAACAGGATCCGAGGGGGTAGCGCTTTGACGAACTTTCACCCAAGGAGCGGGATGAAAGTGGGTAAAAAAAAGCAATGAAAAATCTGGATTATTTAAAAGAACTGTAATATTTCTATCACTAAATTATAAATTACGACCACTATGGCCCGTAGAATTTCCACAACAGCCTCCGCTCATTCTCCCTCTGAGGAGAGTATCCTTCGCTTTGATGATGCGCCTGAATTCAGTGTCGGGTATGCCGAAGAAGAAGCGGGTGATGACATGGAACAGCAGGTAAGAGAGGCGCAGCACCGCCTTGCTGCACTGCGCTCACAGCAGGAAGAGGTGGAGCGTCAGAAACTCATTCTGGAGACGCTTCGCCATAAACAGGAGCGTTTTGTTGCCGGTAAAAAAGAAATCACCGACAAACTCGATCGCGCATTGCGCATCATCGCTGACGAACTTGAGGACGCCAATCGTCGTGCCGAAGATCTATCCGTCACCCAGCAGGATTTTCAGGAGCGGTTGGAGGAACTGAAGACATTTTTACCAGAGCGCTGGCAGCGCGGGCAGCTTGATCACGAACTCGACCGCGCGCTGGGCTCATTGGATGAAGCTGAGACCAGTTATGAAAAAGGTGTCCGGCGTTTGATGGTGCACCGACGTGCGGAGCCGGCATCGAATCCGTCACACGCCTCCATGACGACCGATGATGTTACCGGTGCAGGCAAGGTGCTTTTTGCCTCATCCAAAGATGATTTCATGGTGTGGCTGCGTCGAGGCATTGCCTTCAATGCGGCGCTGATTGCCACTCTCATTCTGGTACTCATCCTGGCCAAGCTGATCTTCTAAAACTCACGCCTCATCTTGTCATGAATAAAAAAATTCGCTCCAGTCGTCCACGTTACGCCTCAGAACTTGCCAAGCCTCTCGGCCCGGCAAAGACCGTGCAAATTCGTCAGCTTCAGCAGTCTTCACGCGCTTTGGATGAGGAGATTCACCGCCTCGAGTGTGCCATTGCGGCAGCTCCTGCCACGATTCGTCGTCAGCGCCTGGCGGCGAGGGACACTCTTCCGGCTCCTGAGCCGACATTTACCCAGACACGGCGCCGCACCAGCCGTGCGCCATTGCAGCAGCAGCGCGTTCAGCGCAACCGCCGCTTTGGTCTGTATTTGGAACTGGTTCTGGTCTTCACTGCACTTGCTGCCGCGATTGGCTGGATGAACCAATGGTTTAACTGGTGGAATTGATGAACTGAGGTGGAGGCTCAACCGCCAATGGATGAGCCCTTGAATCCTTCTGATATCGTCATTCTCTCCGCGCCCCTTGTCATTCGCGGGCATGCGGCTAAGAGTCGCCCTTCCCATGGCGTGATTCTCTCACCATGCTTTCTGATCCCTACCTGCACATGACCGCCGCCCAAGCTCCGATACCGACCGAACACACCGAAGAAACCAACGCCCGCATTCTCGCTGTGAGCGAGGACTGCGTGAAAGGATTCAACCAGCATCCCTTTCAATTCATTGCCGAGCAGAGCGGGTTGCCTTTTGAAACCGTTGTTGAGCGCATCCGTGCCATGCTGGCCGCTGGTGTGATCCGCCGCGTGCGCCAGACCTTGCTGGCGAACAAGCTTGCTGAAGGTGCGCTGGTGGCCTGGAAGGTGCCAACTGAAAAGCTTGAAGCCGCCTTTGAATTTCTCTTCAAGCAGGACCCGTTCAGTGGCCATGTCGTGCTGCGCTCCACCGACCGCGAAGTCAGCGGTAGCGATTTCCGCCTTTGGACCACGCTGAAAGTCCCTCAGGACCGCGCCATCAATGAACACTGTGACGTGCTGAAGCGCCTCATCGGTGCCGAGGATTACTACACCATGCAGGCGCACGGCATCTTTGCCCTCGGCGTTGGCCACGTCCGCCGCAAGTCCATGGAGCCCGGTGAAAAGGCCGACGCGCCTGCTGTCATGATGACCACCAACATCGCTGACCTCGATGCGGAAGAATGGAATGTGCTGCTTCACCTCAAAGGCGATCTTTCAGCGGAAGAAATCTGCCCCGAGCCATGGGCGGGCCGCGCCAGGGATGCTGGCGTTTCTCTGGAGCGCTTCTGCGAAATCGCCAAGCAGCTCGACAAGAAAGGCGTCATTGGACGCTTCTCCACCTTCCTTGAGCATGTCAAACCCAGCGCCACCGGCGTTCGCGTCACCCGCTTCAATGCTTTGTTTCACTGGAAGGTGCCAAAAGGCATGGAAGAGCGCGCGGGCGGAGAAGTCGGACGTCATCCGATCATGACCCATGCCTACTGGCGTGAAGGTGGTGACCGCTTTGCCAATGTGAACATCATGGGCGTCATTCACGGCACCGACAAGGATACCGTGTTGGCTCATAAAGCCGCGATTGATAAGCACCTCGCCGATGTCGGTATTCCGCTCGAATACACCAATGTTTTCTGGGGTGGCCGAAGCGAGATCAAGCCGAGCGAGATCAGCCCCATCGTCTTCAAGGAGTGGCACGCCAAGTGGGCCAACGAAGCCGGACCGGTGATCTAAAACATCACAGCCGGAACAGTCGCTTGCTGTTTTCCCAGAGGATCTTTCGCTCCACCGCCTTGGTGGGCGAGAGCTTGCGAATCATGGCGATCGTTTGAGCGCCCTGACAGCCGGGGCCGCGGCCGAGATGATCCGCACAATCACTGCCATAGAGAATCTTGTCCTGATGCCTGTCAAAGAAGCCCGTCGTGTGCTCCTCATCGCGTGTCAGTGCCAGCAGGCCTGAGCCGGCGGACATGTCGGCATACATGTTGGGGTAGTCGCTCAGATAGCGATCCGTGATGCCACCGGGTGTGATCTTTCCCTTGGGGTAGTTCACGTTCTGATCGTGAAGTTTGTCGATGTTTCCCCAAAAAGCCTGCGCGTGGCCGATGAAGTTGGTCTTTGGATATTTCGCCAGCATCGTGTGCAGTCGCTCGTAACTGCGGTTGTAGGTCTTGAACTGGAAGTGCATCAGGATCGGCACGTTATAGGCAGCCGCCAGTTCATAGAGTTTCTGGCTGTGCGCCGAGTCACATTCCACATCGAACTTCTGCTCACCAATGATGCACGCGCCGAGTTTTAGCCACTTTTCGATCTCTGCCGGTGCCGTGTCCAGATCAGTCACCTCATTGGTACCCCAGAGATAACTTCCAGGATTGGCCTGCGCGATTTTCATGCACGTCTCCGTGCCACCGCAGCGCGCCGCCAGCCCGTTGGATTTTCCTTTGTGCGTTGAGGCTCTGTCAGTCGGTGTGCCTGCGGGTAAAAGGATCGTCTTCGTCACCCCCATCGCCTGCTGATGTGTGATCAGGTGCGCGTCCTCCCGGCCGTGGTAATGCGTGTGCTGATGGATATCGAGCACCGGCTCAGCCTCCTGGGCAAAGGTGGTGGCAGCGAGGCTGGAAAAGGCCCCCGAGATGAAAGCGCGGCGAGTTGGCTGTTGGAACATGCTTATTCAATACGCCGACACGGAGCGATCCTAGCGCTGTTGTATGAATCATCGTCACCTGCGCAGCCAGATGGCCTGCCAAGCCTTATTGTTAGCTTCTCCGGACCGCATGGATCAGGGAGAATCCAAAAAAGCCGCAACTTTCGGACGCACGCTTTTTGAGGCCAAAGACGAGTGAAACGTATCCTCTCCACCTCAGCGTCGCCCAGTCCATCGCGTCAGCCAGGGCACCATGAAGACGCTGCCGATGATGATGGCTGCGCCCATGTAAAACCCGGGACTCATGAACTCGCGTGATCCAAAAATCAAAGCTGCCAGTGCAATGCCATAGACCGGTTCCATGTTGTAAATCACATTCACGGTAAAGACCGACATTCGCTGCAGAACCTCCATGTAGCCCGCATAGGCCCAGACGGTACAGATGGATGACAGCATCAGCAGCCACAGCAGATTTTCCCAACCGGGCAGCGTCACTTGTCCCGGTGTCAGCAGCAGCCAGCCGAGCAGGCTCACGATCAGCGCCCCGGTCATTTGGTAAGTGCCCATCACGGCATAGTGGCAGCGAGCCACGAGCTGCTTGTTGATCACGGAAAAGATCGCCGCCAGCAGAGCTGCCAGCAAACCCACGCTGAGTCCCTGCCAGTAGCGCATCTCCACCTCAAAGATCATCCACACCGCCGCCACCATGATTGCGCCGACGATCAACTCCAGAGGACGCCAGCGCCGCGTGCCATCGATCCATGGTTCGATGAGTGAGCACCACAGCATGGCTGTCGGCATGGCTGCGAGGCATACCGACGCCGTCGCCAGTCTTGCCGAGAGAAAGAACATGATCCAGTGCAGCCCCAGCAAACCGCCCAGAATGAGCATCCAGCGTTTCTCCTGAGCCGGGATCTGCAGTGAGCGCCTGGTGAAATATGCCACGCAGGCAAAACCCAGCGCTGCCAGTGCCGTGCGCCATGCCACGACCTGCAACGGTGGCAGTGTGATGAGCTTCCCAAGAATCGCCGTGAATCCCCACGCGACGATCACGAGATGGAGTTTCAGATAGTCGCGCATGAGTGAGGGCCGTGGGGCAGTCTCTAAACCACGGCTTGGCTGGCTCGACAAGGCGCATGTGCGTTGGTTCGTGCTGCTCAACGGGAGAGTGAGGGCTGGGGGTAAAGACTGCCGGCGTCTCAATCTTCTTCCGTCCCGATGCCGCGCTGGAGTTGGCGGATGATCTGCTTCACTTCATGTGCGCGGCGGATGCCTTGAAAGCGGACTTCAATGTCCACGTTCGCCGCCGACGAAACATCCAGCGTGCCAATGCCGATCAGGCCTTTCAGGCCGCTTTCACGCACGTCGATGCTGCGGATGTCGCAAATGCGGACTTCATTTGAGTTACGGCCTAACAAACCCCAGATGACCTCGACGCGATCATCAGTGACGATGTAGTCGCAGCTGTGACGGGCGATCACAATCCCGGAAAATGTTGCCGCCCCAATCGCCGCGCAAAGGAGCGCGTAATTGGCATCCATGGTAAGCAGCATGGCCGCCGCAATGAAGAGCAATAAGGAGAGAAAGAGCGCCTTCGCGTAATGGAGCCAGGCGGGGTGGGCGAAATAGTGGATCAACTCGCCGTTCTCCGTGTAGCTCAGCGATTCTTCCTCAGGCTCGTCCGTGTCCTCTTCCATCTCTTCGGTGAAAGGCTCTCCGGCATCGTGCAGCGAGTCGGCGCGGAATTCCTGATAAGCAGGACGGTCCATGCGTGCGGCGCTGCTGGTGCGTGGCGGTCTCATACCGCTGATCACCTCACCCACCGTGTGGTCGCGACCGGTCAGTGTGTCGGTGCACAGGTCACCCCGCGCCAATGAACTGCGCTCGACGAGAAGGTAGAGCTCCTCCTTGGATAGCAGGCCAGGGAAGGCGGGATGGTTGTAGATCAGGTAACGCATCTGCGTTTGCGATTCGCTGTGAGGGCGCGGTTGGATTGCAAACCGAAAACCAGGAATTGAAAGCTTAAAAATTCAGCGGCGG
>CANJVS010000171.1 GCA_947477755.1 Verrucomicrobiaceae bacterium
AAACCCGCCCTCCTCCTCTGCTTCCTCGCCCTCAGTCTTCGCGCTGCCGACCAGCCTGCCGCTGATCCTGCGATCAAGGCCACGCTCGATAAAGTCAATGCCACGGGAGCCTCGCTCATGCCCATCTCGGCAGATGGCAAAACCTACCGATTCACAGCGCTGAACGTCGCCAAAGAGTTCAATGACGCAGGTCTCGCTCCGCTGGCGCCGATGGCTGATAAAATCATCTCGCTCGACCTCGCCCGCACCAAGGTGACCGACGGTGGCTTGAAGGCGATCGCCGCGTTCAAGAACCTCACCGAATTGCATTTGGAAGGCACCGGAATCACTGATGCGGGTTTGGATCAGCTCAAGGGCCTCGCGGCGCTCGAGTATCTGAACCTTTACAATACCAAGGTGACTGATGCCGGCATGCCAAAACTCGCCGGCTTGACGAAACTGAAGGCACTGTATCTCTGGCAGACAGGCGTGACAAAGGCCGGCGTGGCGCAGCTCAAAACCAAACTCACCGGAGCTCGCATCAATACCGGTTGGACTGCCGAAGACGACGCCAAGCCGGTGGCCATCGCGGCTGCTGCAAAGCCAGCCGCACCCGCAAAGCCTGCCGCTGGAGCGCCTGCTCCTGCCAAACCAGCCGCAGCTGCCGCGCCAGTCGCCGGTGGGAAACTGGACCCGGCCATCGCTGCCAAGGCGGTGATTTATCAGGATGTGATCGCTCCCATCGTTTCCGCCAAGTGCGCCGCCTGCCATGGAACGGAAAAGAAAAAGGGCAAACTGCAGATGCATACCTTTGCTGCGATCATGAAGGGCGGCGGCGATGGCGCTACCACCGTCATCCCGAACAACACCAAGGACAGCCTCATGCTCGCCCGCATCCTCCTGCCGAAGGATGATGATGACCATATGCCGCCGAGTGACGAGGAACAAATCACCAAGGAAGAATGCCAGATCATTGCCTGGTGGATCAAGATGGGTGCGTCTGAAACCATGACCGTTGCTGCCGCGAAACCAGATGCTGCAATCGAAAGCATCCTTTCTGCCATGCTGGGCAAAGGTTTACCCAAAGCTGGTGCAGCGGTGGCCAAGGTCCAGAAACCCAAGGCCAAGCCACTGACGGATGCCGAGAAGAAGCAGATCGCTGAAATCTCCGCCAAGATGCAGGCATTGAATGCCTCACTCATGCCGTTGGCCCAGGACACTGAGCAACTCCGACTCAGTGTGATCAATGCCGCCGACAAGTTTGGCGACAAGGAGCTCGCTTTGCTGGAACCCATCGCACAACAGGTCGTTTGGGTCGATCTGGCCCGCAGTATCGTTACCGATGCAGGTTTTTCCACCCTGGCAAAGATGGTCAACCTGGAGCGCCTGCACTTGGAGAACACCAAGATCACTGACGCTGGTCTTGCCGGACTTGGCGGCTTGCAAAATCTCGAATACCTCAATCTCTATGGTACCAAAACCACCGACGGTGGCATCGCCAAACTCGCCACCGCCAAGGGGCTGAAAAAACTCTTTGTTTGGCAGACCGGAGTAACCAAGGCCGGAGCCACGGCTCTTGAGGGCAAGATTCCAGGCCTCAAAGTGAATGTTGGCCTCAGTGAGGCCGAGATCGCCAAACTCACTGCTCCACCACCAGCGCCACCACCGGCCCCAGCGAAGAAAGAAGAGCCAAAGAAAGTTGATGCCAAGGCTGCCGCAAAACCTGCAGTGACACCCGCAGCCAAGCCTGCAGCTGTCAAGCCTGCGGTGCCTGCACCGGCCACAAAACCAGCCGCATCGACCCCACCTGCAGCCAAGCCTGCGGCGGCCGCACCGGCCCCGGCCAAACCGGCCGCAACAACTCCACCTCCAGCCAAGCCTGCAACCGCGCCTGCGGCCAAGGCACCAGCGCCGAAACCGACTGAGGTCAAGCCTGCGGCTCCCGCATCTAAAGCGTAATTGACGCTGGCGGAATCGACGTCCGCGCTGCATATCCCAAGAACGCCGTTCTCTGGTCAATCAAAGGAGAACGGCGTTCGCTAGTTTTACCCACTGACATGATTCATCTGCCCCCAGGACCCAAGGCCGCATGCCTTTCGTTATTCGCCTTTCTGCCATTCGTCGTCCCGAGCTGTGACCGGGTGTCTGAGCGCATGGAGATCACTCAGACACGAGACATCTCCACTTATGAGGCCAAACCCAAGCTCAATGCCTATCCGCAGGAGCGTTTCGGTGATGAGCGTCTGCGCTGGGAAACACCGTCAGGCTGGGCCCAGGCCGAACGCAGTCAGATGCGGCCGGTGAATCTCACCTTTGGTCCTAACAAAGAAGGTGAATGCTACCTGGCCATGCTTCCCGGTGGTGCGGGCGGTGTGCTCGCCAATGTGAACCGCTGGCGCAAGCAGATGGGCCAGCCGGAGATGACGGAAGAAGAACTCGCCAAACTGCCGAAGAAAACGCTCATGGGCATCCAGGGTGTTTATGTCACTGTGGATGGAGCCTACACCAGCGTTGGTGCCACCGAGGCCAAGCCAGATCACCGCATGCTCGGCATCGTTGCCTCGCTGGGTGAGGCAGGGCTGTTCGTGAAGATGGTCGGTCCCAAAGCACTCGTCGAAGCCAACACAACCGCCTTTGATCAGTTCGTTGCTTCCCTTAGTTTGCGCACACCGCAGCAGTGATCCTGATCGAGTTTTTCAAACATCTTCCCCGCTCCATGTCTGCCAAGCCCACTTCTCTCCCCGGTCAGATTTTCGCCTTCTTCTCCTCTTTTGGACTGGCGATCGCCGTGCTCAGTTTCCTGCTGCTGATCACGTTTCTAGGCACGCTTGCGCAGAAAGAAATGGGCCTGCTCGACAGCCAGCGTCTTTACTTTGATTCGTGGTGGTTGATTCACGATGTGAACCTGGGTGGAACGCTCATCCCTCTGCCCCTTCCCGGAGGTGGGTTGCTCATGGTGGTGTTGTTCGTCAACATGCTCTGCGGCGCCGTGATCCGTCTCCGCAAGGGCTGGCGCACGATCGGCGTGCTGATCTCTCATGTGGCCATCATGTTCATGCTGGTGGCCGGCTTTGTCAGTTTCCTCTACAAGACTGAGGGGGCGATGCCGCTCTTCGAGGGCCAGGCAAGCGACCAGTATCAAAGCTATCACGATCGCATCATCGAGATTCATCGTTTCGATGCCACAGGCAAAGCCGACGACAAGGCTCTGGTCATCCCGATGAAACACTTCACCGACCTTGAACCCGGCAAGGCGCGGACTTTCTTTGCCAAAGACCTTCCGTTTGAAATTCAGGTCACCGGTTATCGCCGCAACGCCAACGTCACCCAGGCTGAGGAAAGTGATAAGACCGGCATTGATGGTTACCGCGTCCAGTCCGTGAAGAATGCCAAGGAGGACGAAGCCAACGTCTCCGCCGTCGAGATCAGTGTGAAGCCCAAAGAGGGCGCCGAGCAGAAGGCAATCCTCTGGGAGCGTGCCTTCGAGCCCTTCACCGTCAAGGTGGGCGGCAACTCGTATGCCATCTCACTCAGCCGGATGAAGTGGAAGCTGCCCTTTGCCATTCGTTTGAATGACTTTGTGCGTGAACTGCATCCCGGCACGATGAAGGCCAAAAAATACACCAGCCACGTGACCAAGATCACCAGCGGCAAGGAGGAGCCAAAGGTGGTGACCATGAATGTCCCGGTTCGTGATCAGGGTTTCGTCGTCTATCAGGCCAGTTTCAGCCAGAGCACCAATGGTGAGCAATCGGTGTTCACCGTTGCCAGCAATCCCTCCGACCAGTGGCCGCTCTGGAGCTGCGTCGCCGTTGCCGCCGGTCTGATCATTCACTTCCTCATGCATCTCATCCGCTTCCTCAGCCGGTCCATGAAACCGAAGGTGGCTGTCTAACATTTCTCTGTTTCCATGAAGACTCTTTTGCTCGCCTGTTTGTTTCTGACCACGCTGGTTCAGGCCCAGTTACCTGATCCCGCCCTGTTGCGTGACAAGGAGGTTGTCGCTGCTTTCCAGTCTCTGCCGATTCAAGAAGGCGGACGCATCAAGCCGCTGGATACCTATGCGCGCTTTCTGCTGCTGCGCCTGCATGGCAAGCAGAGCATCGCCGTGGATCATCCGCAGATGACGGATGTGAAGAAACTCAATGCGACCGAGTGGCTGCTCCTGACATGGTTCCGTCCGGACATCGCGCGTGATCTTCCGCTGTTTGTCGTCGATAACTCCCAGGCTGTGGGTGAGATCGGGGTGGATCCGAAGGGTTTGCGCGACCGCTATTCCTGGAATGAGATCGTCAAGGGCAAGGAAGAACTCATCAAGCGTGCCCAGGCCTACAGTGACATCGAAAGCGCGGATCGCACCGGTGTGCAGCGCAACGTGATCGATCTGGCACGAAACTTTTTCGACTTTGATGCCGTGAGCGATTTCATGACCGCAGCGCGCACGGATTGGAAGCATGAGATCTCGGCGATTCTGCCGCCTGAATCTGCCAAAGATCTGGTTGGCGGCGACACTCTGAGTGTCTGGGATCTGGCCGTGAAACTTGGCGTCATGATCCGTGACAAAAAACTCGAGGCGCTCGGACAGGAAACGAGCAACAAGATCCTCCAGCTTTTTATCGAAACCACTTTGCGTCCCGGCAAGACGCTGGCTTTTGTGCCGCCGGATGATGTGAAGAATGATACCTGGATGCAGGTTGAGCAAACCATCACCGCTTTGATGAAGGATGGCTCCCTGCCGGCGGGCGAGTTGAAAATCTCCAAGGCGAAGGATGCCTTGTTCGCTGCCAGCCTAAAGGCGGAAACATTTAAACCGGCGGTGAAAGCCTTTGTGAATGACATCCGGTCCCAGGCTGAAAAGCGTGGCGAACTCAAGCATGTGGACCGCGAGGTGAGCTATCACAAGAATGACTTCTTCACCTATGCGCTGGTTTGGTATCTGTTCGGGTTCCTGGTAGCCTTCATTGGTCTCGTGGCGCCGCAAACAAGCCTGGCCAAATGGTCGGCACGTGTCGCCTGGGTGACTCTGCTGCTGGCTGTCGGTTACAACATTTACGGCATCACCCAGCGCTGCATCATCAATGAGCGGCCGCCGATCGCCACGTTGTATGAGACGATCATTTTCATCACCGCCGTGGTGGCGGTTGTCGGCCTGTTCATAGAGCGTTTCACGCGACAGGGCATCGGCCTGGTGGTGGTGGGTTTTGTCGGGGCGCTGGGCATGTTCGCCGCCAATCGCTTCATGGCTCTGGATGCCCAGGACACCATGCCCACGCTCGAGGCGGTGCTGATCACCAATTTCTGGCTGGCCACGCATGTGACCTGTATCAATATTGGTTATGCGGGGGCCATGCTCGGCTCCATCACATCGATGGTGTATGTGATCTACCGCCTGTTTGTCAAAGGCCAGAAAGTGGTCGAAGTGCGGCGTCTGCTCACCCGAATGGTTTATGGCATTGTCTGCTTCGGCGTGCTCTTTGCCCTCGTCGGCACCGTGCTCGGCGGTATCTGGGCCAATGACAGCTGGGGCCGCTTCTGGGGCTGGGATCCGAAGGAAAACGGGGCGCTCATGATTGTGCTCATGGGACTCATCATCCTGCATGCCCGCATGGGCGGTTACATCCGCGAGATCGGGATGCACGCCTTGTCACTGCTGCTGGGTGCCATCACCCTGTTCAGTTGGTTCGGTGTGAACCAGCTCAGCATCGGTCTGCACACCTATGGCTTCACCGCAGGCATCGCCATGGCGCTGAACACGGGCTATTCGATCAAAGGTCTGTTCATTCTCATCTGCATCGGATTCTGGTGGAAAGAACGCTCGGTGAAGAATGTGAAAGCTTGAGGAAGATCTCACCTATCTTTCAGATATCCCCAGCAGGTGCTGGATCTCTGATTTCACGTCTTCGCCCTCAGCAACGACTGCCAAGACAACGATGCGCGAGACATTCTTCAACATCGGTTGCCGCAAGGCTGACGGCCTCACCGATGACTCTGCCATCCTTAACCTAAAAACGGGAATGGAAGTCAGCGGGCATGGATGCCCTGCCGAGTGGCTGCTCGGGTGATCAAGGGGATGTTTGTGACGGGGGGATGATGCGGATTCATCCACTCAACAGGGTTCCGGCATCGGGTGGAAGCCCGCCAAGCCA
>CANJVS010000172.1 GCA_947477755.1 Verrucomicrobiaceae bacterium
GCCGCCTTCGCTGATCAGTTTCACCTGATCCTGAATCGCCTTGGTTGAGTTCTCATTCAGGTTGGTGCCATGACCGACGATGATCAGGCTCGTTTCCGCACGCGGGACACCGGGGGCCACTTCATCGGCGCGCTGCAGGAGCAGTCGCGTCATGTTCGGATGAATCCCAACCGGGTTGCAATAATGGATCGTTTTGCCATCGCGCAGTGTCGTGGGGCCGCTCAGGCGCAATTCACGCGGCAGCACCTGCTGGCAGAAGTAGCCCTCGCTGATAAAATTTGGCACGATGTAAATAACCGGGCTGTCGATGCTCTCAAACACCTCGCGCATGCTGGGCTCTTCCTTCCAGAAGCTACACGCCACCTCGCTGAAAACACCTCGCTGCCGGATGGTGTCGGCGTGCTGGTGCGTCGGCGTGCTTGAGTCCGGGTTTACAGTGGATCCGTGGCCGACGATGATGAGTGCTGCGCGAGCGTGTGAAGGCATGTTTTTGGGGGGATTCGACGCATCAGCCTTGCCTCTGATATCCGCCAATTGCCAGCAGTGATTTGTTGCCGGGCGATTGCTAAACGAAAACGATCACAGCGACGATGACGCTGATGATGGCTGCGACCAGCACGGCCCCGGCTGCGGCGTCTTTGACGCGGCGAATGTGCTCATCATGCGCGGAGGTGACGCGATCGCAGAGTGTTTCCAGGGCGGTGTTGAATAATTCAGCCACCCATACCAGGGCGGTGCAGCCAAGCACCGCGCACCACTTCCAAGGGACAAGATCCACCACCCAACCGAGGATCAGCACCGACAATGTGGCGGCTGCATGGATTCTCAGGTTTCGCTGTGTGCACAGCGCCCAGACGATGCCGGAAAAAGCACAGCGGAAACTGCGGAGTAGCGCTGCCAGCATGGGCTTAGTTGGCCGAGGGCTTGTCAGCCTCACTGGTTGCCGGAGTTGGGGAGGACTGATTCACCAGCATGCGCAATTCATTCACCCAATTTGGCGCGTCGGCGTGAGCCGGGTTGTCTTTGATGAGCTTGAGCATGTCGGCCATGGCATTGATGGCGGAGGGACCCTTTGCATAAAGGTAGGTGGCTCTCTGCCAGCGCAGGCTTGGCAATTCATTCTGGCTCCAGAGGAGGAAATCAGGCTCGGTCATGTCCTCTTTGCGGAAGGTTGCATCTGCATTGATTCGCGCATCCCAGAGGGCGGGCAGACTGTCCTTGGATTCCTCCTCCGCGATCGGGAAAATGGTGGCGCTGTAAAAGCCGGCTATATCCGTTGGGCTGCGGCTCCACCCTTTACGGTTGAGATAGCGATCAAGCTGAAAAGCGCTGATGACGGGGCTGTTGCCGCCACAGACCCGGCCGATCATGCCGAAAGCCCGGCCTTTCAATTTGGGTGCCGAAGCGACGAGATCATTGATGTAGGCCTGCAGTTTGGGGACCATTTTTTTGAAATCCTCATCCTTTGCTTCATGAGCCTCGAGTGTCATGATCAGATAACGCAGGCCAAAACGTAGTGCGAGACCATTGTCCCCATCGTCATCAGCCTTGCCGCCACCCTTGCTTTTGCGGTCAAGGTTCCGCTCGATTTGTTCGGCACGCGCGCGCGCCTCGGCCTTGCTTTCCTCTTTGCGCTCGCTGTTCACAAGCAGGTCGCAGTCCATGTAGAATTTGGCGGCGGCCTGATCACTGGCGAGCGCCGCATTGAGTTTGGCCAGGATGCTGGTGAGATTGCTGCCGCGCTTGGCGAGAATGTCGGACTCCAGTTGTTTGAGTTGCCCGAGCACACTGCTTACCTGCTGCTCGGTGAGTTTCGGCGCTTCGACTGCGGGTGCCGCAGCGGGCTTGTTTTGAGCATTGAGGACGAAAGGCAGGGAGGTGAGCAGGAGTGGCAGGATAGGTTTCATGGCAAAATGAGGGTCGATGATCAACGGATGAACGCGCAATTCCGTGGGATGTTTCTCATCGCATATCAAAACAGGGTGATGCTGTCAATGCAGGTCGTTTGCCGGATACCCTCGTGAGTAAAAGTCTCGGATAGATCATATCGTACTTGCTAATGATCTAATGTATTGGCAGGCTACCCTAACCATGTTGCTAGGAGAAAGTCTCAATAATAAGCTGAAAGTAGTTCAGTTAACATCTGAGAAAAATACATTAGTTCAGGAAACCTCTGGAATCACACTGGGTGATCTTGAATGGGAAATCGGTTTTGCCAGACTTGTAGCATTTAAGCAAGCGCAGGGGCACACCAATGTTCCCGCCCAATGGCCGGCAGATCCGGAGTTGGCGCGCTGGATCAGGCAACAGCGGCACGCTCATGAGTTTGGCTTGCTCTACACGAGACAGAGTGCGCGACTAAGCGAACTCGGTTTCAACTGGCAGCGCGTGCTGTCCAAGAAAGAACCCACGCTGGCGGAGACGATTTGGGAAGGTTATTTCCTCAAACTGGCCTCCTTTCAGCGGAAGCATGGGCACATGCGCATTCCGAAAGCGAATCCGGAGGATCGGCAACTGCGGGAGTGGGTCTTGGAGCAGCTCACTTGCCAGAGGCAAGGGTGCCTGAGTCCCGCGCGCCGCGAGCAGTTGGATTCTATTGGATTCGAGTGGTATCCCCTGAAGAATGGACCACCACGAGTGATTGATGAGCATCAGCGGCCTTCCTCGATTTGGGGGCGGCGCTTTGCTGAGCTGGTCGACTTTCAACAAAAGTATGGGCACATGCGCATCCCGAAGACGAGTGCCGAGCACGCTCGCCTGCGAGGTTGGGTGGTGTCGCAGCGCGTTTATAAGCGTAAGGGCAGTTTGCGCTATGCTCGTCAGAAGAGGTTGGAATCCATCGGATTTGATTGGAATCCAGCGACACGCGGTTTGACGCCGACTGTTGATCGGGGGCAGGGGACTGCACTGGTCTGGGAGCAGCGTTTTGATCAGTTGCGCGCCTTTCAGGAACGGCACGGACACACTCGTGTGCTATCACACCGCGGTGAAGACAGGGAACTCGGTGGCTGGGTGGTGCGGCAGCGCTCGATGTATCGCCGGGGCAAGTTGAGGAAGGATTACATTCAGCGACTCGATGAAATGGGCTTCGATTGGAAGCCCATTGGCAGGCAGGAGCAGAATTCCAACACAGAGCGCCCTGCATCTGACAAATTCAATGCGCGTATTGCCGAGTTCCGCGCCTTTCACTTGGAGAATGGTCATTGCGATGTGCCGACCAAATACCCGGCCAATCCCAAGCTCGGCAACTGGGTGTCAAATATGCGTTCTTTGAGGAAAAAAGGATTGCTGAGTCCCGGCCGCATCATGGAGTTGGATGCATTGGGCTTTAACTGGGTGTCGTCCACTTCAGAGGCGCGCCGCCGCGCTCAATGGGAGAGACTCTTTGCGGAACTGCTTGGTTACAAGCGGCTCACCGGCCATGTCAATGTTCCGCTTCGCTACAAGCTAAATCCAAAGCTCGCCAAATGGGTTGTTTCCCTGCGCTTGCAGCACCGCGGCGGCAGCCTGAGTGAAAATTGTGTGCAACGCCTCAATGCCATTGGTTTCCAGTGGTTGCAGCGTTAGGTCAGCGAGAGGGCTGACTCCGGCCATTAGGCCAAGGGCAGCCATGACATGGGATGAAGCGCCCGTTGACTCGCGGGCATGTTCAGAGCACTTCTGCTTATGCCTCTGCCAGACGATGACGCGCTCGTGAAGCGCATGAAGAAGCTCCGCATTCGTGAGGAGGACATTCAGGAGGATTTTATTCGTGGCAGCGGACCGGGTGGACAAAAGGTGAACAAGACTTCGTCCACGGTCATGTTGCGGCATCTCCCGAGCGGCGTGGAGATCCGCTGCCAACGTGAGCGCTCGCAGGTGATGAATCGCCACTGGGCCCGGATGGAGTTGTGCGACCGGCTTGAGTCGATTCTGAATGAGGCGCGCATGGCGGTGCAGAATGAGCGGGAAAAGACCCGGCGGCAGAATCGCCCGCGTCCACGCGGTCTGAAGCGGCGCATTCTGGAGACGAAAAAGAGCCGTGGACAGGTGAAGAAGAATCGCGGCCGTGTTTCCGGGGAGGAATGACAGAACTTCAAAAACAATCGTCAACCATCACTCACCCCTGTAAACTGCACTCCCCATGAAGACCCTCATCGCCACCATTGTCATGACTGCCGCCATTCTTTCCGCCGCCGATCTCCAGAGCATCCCGCTGAAAACCATTGATGGCAAGGATGCCACACTGAAGGACTATGCGGGCAAAGTGGTGCTGATCGTCAATGTCGCCTCGGAGTGTGGTTACACGGGCCAGTATGCAGGGCTGCAGGCGCTGCATGAAAAATACGCCAAACAGGGGTTCAGTGTTCTGGGTTTCCCGTGCAATGACTTCGGTGGTCAGGAGCCGGGCAGTGAAGCGGAGATCAAGACTTTCTGCTCAAGCCGCTACAACGTGTCCTTTCCAATGTTTTCAAAGGTGAAGATCATTGGAGCGGAGAAGCATCCTTTGTTTGTCCAGCTCACTTCCGGCGGCGGCGAAGTGGCATGGAATTTTGAGAAGTTCCTCATTGGCAAAGATGGGGCGCTCATCTCCCGCTTCGGCTCGGATGCTGAGCCTGAGGGCGGTGCTATCGAGGCTGCCGTGAAGAAGGGGCTGGGACTGCCTTGAGTCTCAATCCCGCAAAGCCACCGCAGGGTCGACTCTGGCGGCGAACCAGGCGGGAATGAGGGCGGCCAGAAGGCAGAGAATGATGGCAAGCCCGCAGATGGAACTCAGGTCGCCGGCATGGACCTGGGAGGGAATCTCGCTGAGGAAATAAATGTCCTGCGGGAAAAAATCCCGCCCCGTCCTGGCCGTGATGAAATCGCGGAGATCGTTGCGATAATAAAGCACCGTCATGCCGCCAATGAGTCCGCTGATGATCCCCATGATCGCGACGATGCCGGCCTGGGCCAGAAAGAGTGCGATGATTTGACCCGAGCGTGAACCAAGCGCGGTGAGGATGCCGATCTCCCGGCGCTTTTGCACGGTGACCGTGATGGTGGTGTTCATCACGCAGATGGCCGCGACGAGCATGATGAAGAAGAGCAGGAAGTACATGAGCGACTGCTGATTCTCCACATTCTGGAGCATGAAGCCGTGCATGTCCGTCCAGGTGCGCGGACGCCAGTCGGATGGCAGTTTTTCCGTTTCGATCCAGTGCATGGCCTGACGGTCGGCGGCGTCAGGATCAGCCAGCTCGATCTCGATGCCGCTGACATCACCCTCCAGATTGAACAACTCCTGCGCCACATGCAGCGGCGCGTAGCAGCGCTCGCCGGCGGTGTCGGCGCGGATGATGGCGGTGACCGTGAGATCCTTGGGCACGACGACGATCTCCTCACGCGCGGCGGCAGCCTTGGTGGCATCCTTTTGCTCTTCGGCCTGGCGCAGGTCGCGGATCATCTGGCGGATGGTGTCACTGGCGAGGATGGACAGTGTGTCACCCACCTTCACACCGAGCTTTTTCGCGAGTCGGTCGGTGATGATGATGTTGTCGCGCTTGAGATCAAACTCACCCATAATGCGGTGCTTGGTCAGTTTGGCAAGCAGGGCATTGTCGGCACCCTGCTTCAGGCCGAAAAGTTCCACACCCTCCGGGTCGGACTTGCCAAAGCGGGCGGCGACCATGCCTTCAGCCATCGGCGTGGCGGAGATGACGCCGGGCTGGGTTTGCATTTGCTTGAGCACATCACGCCAGTTCGATCTGAACGGCGGAGGCGAGCCTTCCGGCACCTGACCGGTGAAGCGTGCATCCTGCATGAGCACGATGTGCGGCTCGAAACCCAGGAGCATTTTTTTGAACTCCACCTGCCAGCCTTTGAAGACGGACATCACCACCACCAGCACACCCACGCCGAGCATGACGCCGAGAACCGATATCAGCGTGATGATGGACACCAGCGAGCGCTTTGGGCGCAGGTAGCGGAGGGCGAGGAAAAACGAAGCGCTGGAGATCATGGATTCAGGTGAGTATTGGCGGCGCGTCTAGGGCTTCAGCCAGCGCTCAAAGAACCGATAGATCACTTCATTGGATTCGTCATTCGGATCATGCTTTTCGCGGTTGGTCATCGCCACGCGGTCGTCATGGCC
>CANJVS010000173.1 GCA_947477755.1 Verrucomicrobiaceae bacterium
CAACTGCTCAATGTGAGCGCCATGATGGCGGCCAGGGAGAGAATCAAAGGTTTCATGGGGCAGGCGGGGTCGTTGAATTCACTGGCCGAGCAGTTCCTCGATCTCCTTCGTGTACTCGGCCTCGGTTTTCGCGCCTTTGAATCCTTTGTGGATGTGGCGGATCTTGCCGCTGCGATCGACGAGGTAGCTGCTGGGCATGGTCGGAGGGTTGAAAAAGGCCGCCGCCCGCTGCTTGGAATCATGGGCAAGGGTGAACCCCACCGGATGTTTGGCCGCAAAGGCCTGGAAATCCTTCGCCGTCTCGTCCACGCCGATGCCGATGATCACGAGGCCCCTGGAGGCATACTTCTGATGCAGCCTGGCCATCGTCACGAACGAGGCTTTGCAGGGCGCGCACCAGGATGCCCAGAAGTCCACCAGGATGACCTTTCCGGAGGTCTTGGGCAGGCTGGCTCCGGGCAGCAGGGTGCTGAGGCCGGGCAGGCTCGCTCCCACAGCGGGCTCCGCCGCTGAAGCCGGGGTGAAGCTGAGACAGAGGGCACTGAGGAGGGTGGCGAGGATGCGTTTCATAAGATTTAGTTAGGTGTGTTTCGAAGATTCATGCGGCTTTGACCTGGCGTTTGATGAAATCACGGGTGCTTGCGATTCCCTGATCGCTCTGCACGCAAGCCTCGATGCCAGGGGCATTTTCAGCAAATTGCAGCCCCTCCTTGCAGCCCAGGACGAACACGCAGGTGGAGTAGAGCCCGGCCACGAGGCAGGTGGGGGCCAGCACCGTCACCGCGCGCAGGCCATGACTGACCGGCCAGCCGGTCCGGCGATCCAGAATGTGTCCATAGCGGACGCCGTGGTGCTCAAAGCGCCGCGCATAGTCACCTGAAGCACAGACCGCGTAATTGGAAACGGCAAGCCCGCCGACACAGCGATCCGTTTGAATGCCATCCTGCATGCCCACGTGCCAGAAGGGATGAATGCCATTCCCGCCGATGGCGAAGATGTCACGGCCGAGATCGACCAGTGCATCCTGGATGCCGTGCCTGCGGGCGATGGCGATGATCTGATCCACCGCATGCTCTTTGCCGAATCCGCCAAAGTCCAAACCCATGCCGGCTCGCGGCAGGAAAATTTTCCCCGGCTTGCGTTCCACCTCTTTCCAGTTGGACAGGTCCAGAGCCTGCCGGATTTCCTCATCCGTTGGCAGGCGCTCATGCACCACCTTCCAGTCCCAAACCCGGATCAGTGGCAGCATCGCGGGATCAAGCAGTCCGTCAGTCAGGCGGTACATGGCATCCCCCATGTCGAGCATCTGCTCCATCTCGCGGTCAATCGTCACCCATCGCTGCCCGGCCGCCTGATTGATCCGTGAGAGCATGGAGTCCGGGCGGAAGCGCGAAAACTTGGCCTCAAAATTGCCCAGCCATCCCAGAGCATCGGCCAGGAATTTCAGCGAAGTCTTTTGGTCCCCACAACGGAACTGAATGGCACACGGCGTGCCGAGCGCCCGGAACGCCACACTCCGGACACCGCGGCTGTCAGGCTCGATGGGGACTTGGATCGCGGGGCTGGCCATGGTGTTTTAAAACTGAATCGTGGCGCCAAAGGTCCACATGCTGGCCGTCGGATAAGTCGCAGCAGGCGCCGGGTTGGAGCCGGTGCCCTTCATGTCATAGAGTTCGTAAGCTGCGGTAAAAGCCACGTTTTCGCTCACCCGATATCGCGTCTTCAATCCGAGGCTCGAGGTGCACATCGAGGAAAGACGGTAGTCAGCCGAATAGTTGGGGCCTGATCCATTCGGGTACTTGGCGGGCGTTTTGACGGGCACTTTGTCCAGCGTCTGATGGTAAAAACTCGCCGCATTTTGCCGGTAATAGCGGACGAACGGGGTCAGTTCAAACTTGTCGCCAATCCCCTGCCGCCACTCGACCTGCGCAGTCTGGGAGAACACGCCATAGTCATCATTGGAAAGGCGCACCATGGAGTCCAGGGCGGCGTGATACTTGCTAAAAAAATGCGTCCCCTGAAGTTGCAGGACCTCGCGCAACCGGCTGGAGGGACGGTTCTCACGATAAATGTTGGTTACCGGAATGCCCGGAAAGCCGGGAATGGAAATGATGTCCGTGCGCTGAATGAATTTGTACTGATCATTCAGATAACCCTCGCTGTAGCCGAGCGTGAAGTTGGCGGACAAGACCGTGTTTTTATCCAGCAGTTGAGTGACCCCGGTGAAGAGGTCGTAGTTCTTTTTGCTCTGATCCGTGGTTCCAATGACCTCGATGGTATCCGTGACATAATTGAGACCCATGGACAGCGTCGTGTTTTTCTGATTGAGCTCCCATTTGTCATTCAATGAAAAACCCTTGGAAAGATAATCGTGCTCCTTGCTGTGCGAGAACTCGAACTCCACGCGGTGATCCCCAAATTGATGGGCAAGGGCACCCAGGATGCCGTGGCGCAGGTCCTGAATGTCGATGAGGAACGGCTGGGTCCCGCCGGGCAAAGCCCCGCCCGGGGTGGCACCGCTGATCGCGTCACTTAGCAGTTGAAAACGAAAGGACGTTTCATCCGTCAGATGCATCTCTCCACGGTAATACCAGGACTCGATAAACATCCGGCCACCGGCCTCGTCGTAGACCTGATAGCTCGAGTCATAACGAAAGGCTTCCGCCGCAGACAAGGGGATCGCCGGCAGGAGCAACGGTGCCAGGGCGAGCTGCCGATTTTTCCCGGGCTTCTTGAAAAGAGCCAGAAATGGGGAGGCCTTCATTGACTGGCTGGTGGCACGCATGTTTGGAGGATATCGCGAGTGGGCTGCGATGAGTACACTCAAATGACGCCGCAGGCAATAGCTGCGGGATTTTGATGGCGTGTGAGATCAGCCGCCGGCGGGCAGGCCAGCCATGACGCGTAAAGGGAGGAGAGGATGTGCATTGTGGTGAAGGGTTGGCTGCGGGCTGCTGCCGCGTGGCTGGGTGGTCAATTCATGCCACGCGTTCAGAATGGCTGATTTGCTGGCGCAGACGCTGGCAGATGCGGTGCAGATTCACTGCCACAGCGACCCGTGTGCGACCCTCAGAGTCGGCGATGGCCCGGGCTGTCTGCCGCTCCCAATAGTGCAGGTATAAAAGACGGCGCTGGGCTTCAGGCAGCGTCGAAAGGCTCCGCGCAAGGGCTTCGAAGCGTGGCTCGTCGACATTGTCATCGCTGGCACCAAAGAGGTGCTGATGATCGCCGAAGGCCTGATCACGTTCCTGCCTTCGCGTGCTGTCACGCCATTGATTCTGCGCCATCCGCCAGGCGATGGTCTTCACCCATGGGAGAAACAAAGTGCCCGGTTGGAAACGGTCATGCTTGCGGAACGCCGTGACCATCGCGTCATGGGCAAGTTCCTCCGCAACGGCGTCGGGCAGGCTCATGGAGAGCCAGTGATGCATTTTGGGAATGCAATATTGGTAGAGTCTGGCGGCCGCCTCCTCGTCACCCTGAAGCGCAAGCGCGAACCATTCCGCGCAGGCGTCAGACTGGCCAAAGGAGGAGTCATCGAGAGTTGCTTTCATGGTGAAAAGGCGGGCGGTTGGGATGGCTGATTTGATCAGGGTTTCACCAGTCTGAAGAACAGCGTGCCGGCGGTGAAGGGAACGGTCACTTCGCAGGTGCCGCCGGCGGTGGTCACGGCGCGGGCGGAGTTGATCCAGCTGGTGGGCTTCAGGTCAGGGCTCTCCTGCAAAGTCCAGCCGGTGAAGGACTCGGGCCAGGAAACACTGAGAGCACCGGGGGTGCTGCTGGAAACCTGCACGTCGGGCTTTACGACCACGTCGTTCACGCCGAGCATGAAGGGCGAGAGGCTGGGAGTGATGACATGAATAACCTTCTTTATGGTATCCACTTTCCCGACGAGCTTCTCCCACACGCCGTTGTTGAAGTGGTAGATGATGAGCTGGTTCTCATCATAACCAGGCGGCAGCATCGCTGGATTGTAGGCGAAGGTGAGCTTGATGTTGCCGGTGTGGGCACCGCTGTATTTCAGATTCCACAATTGCTTCGCAGTGCCATTTGGGGTCTCGAAACCGGGCAGCACAAACTCGCCCTCGGTCTCACGCTCGGTCAGCTCGGCGTCGTCGGATTCAGAGTAGCTGGCAAAGAAGGTGCCCTCCTGATCGATGTCATCGAACTCAAAGTCCACGCCACCCTTGTGGGATGAGCCGCCGTTGCAACTGCCGCCACCGCCAGTGCCGCCGCTGCCGCTGCCGTCAACGATGACCTTGGTGCCGGTGAGCAGGCTGAGCACGATGTCGAAGTTCACACTCTGCCCAGGAGCGAGCGAGCCGAGTTCCCAGCGCTGCGCGCCGGAGATCCAGCGGTTGGCGGGTGAGAAGGTGTCGTTGTTTTTGCGGCCCAGGTAGGGAGCCGACTCCCAGTTGTCCTCGACGGAGAGATGCACGCCGTCGGAAGGTTTGCCTGAGACGTGGTCGTCAATGCCGTTGCCCTCGATGCCGTAGTGACCGATTTCAAAAGCGGAAGGCGCCACCTTGGAATGAAAGCCGATCAAGTCTTCCAACCCGAGTGATGAGCTTTGACCACCCGCAGCGTTGGCATCCACACCGGACATGGTCATGTCGTAGCGGTACTCGCTCAGCTTGCCCGTGTAGCTCCGGTTGTCATACTGGCCGCGCTGGGAGATGAAGCCGTGCAGCAGGTGGAAGAGCTGCAGGTTGGTCAGGGTGAGATTGCTGCTGTTGACGTTCTTCACGGTGAAGGTCTGGTTCATCACATAGCGGTTGCTGTTGACCGAGACGGGCGTTCCGGCGGCCGAGGCGGCTTTGACGCCCATCGGCGTGCCGGTCACGGTATCGACCATTTCGAAGCGCAGCGTGATTTCCAGATCACCATTGGAGATCACGGACTCGGCGATCGGCAGGCCGTCGAGATTGCTGCCCACGAGATGAATGCCGGTCACGACATGGAAATCGGAGTTCGTGTTCCAGTCGGGGAACATGAAGTTAGGCTCAAGCCAGGTTGGGCGCTGCGTGTGGCCGGTGCGCTGGTAGGCCACGGCACTGCCCCATTCACCGGAGAGATACTCGCGACCTTCAAATCCGGGCGTGTTATCAAGCAGGAAGTCCGAGTAGCCAAAGTCGGTGAGCGTGATGTTCCAGTTCGGATTGGCGAGCTGCATGGAGCCCCCCGTGCTGGCGGTCGGGCTCACGGTGATGTTGTCTACGAGGAAGCGCTGCGCACCTGTGGGCAGATCCGGCAATTGCACGATGATCTGGTCAAAGCTGCCGGCGCCCGAGTTGAACTCAATGGTGCCAACAGGCAGCGAATCACCCGCAGTTACGGTGCCGTGAGCGATCCCCGTGCCGACCACGACAGGCACGCCGGTGGAGTTGTCGATGGCGGAGATTTGCAGGGTGGAAGCCACCAGCACGTTCAGCGCTTCGACCGTGGCAAAATCAAAACTGATGCCGGTCACAGGCTGATCAAACTGGATTTCCAGCTGCGCGCCATCGGCCGCAGGCTCGATGTAGTTGCCGGAGAATTTCGACAGCGTGCGGCCACTGCTGGTCTCTGTCTGCACGGTGAACGCGTTTGCCACCGGTGAACTAAACGTCGCGGTGTAGCCCACGGCCGCTTGACTGAAGGGCAGCGCCTGATTCACAGCCGGCACAGGTGCCGCAGTATCAAAATCAAAATGAATGCCGAGGGCCGGTGCTGCGAAGTTCGCCACAAAGCTTCCGCTGGCGGCTGGGGTGAAGGTGTAGCTCGGAAGGGTGCTGACTTCCGTGCCCACGGCGTCCGTCCAGTTGATGAAATTGTAGCCTGCATTCGCGGTGGCCACGAGCGTGACACTGCCACCCGCATTGACGGTGCCACCACCGCTCGTCGTGCCGCCCAGAGAAGGGAAGGCGGATGTGGTGATGCTGTAACCAAGGATGAAATTGGCCACCAGAGCGCGGTTCGCAGTTGCGGTGAAACTGTAGCTTGCCAGGGCGCTCACCGGCGTGCCGGCTTCAGTCCAGTTCACAAAACTGTAGTTGGCATTCGGCGTGGCCGTCACGGTCACGGCGGCACCATTGGCATAACCACCACCGCCCGTCGTGGTTCCGCCTGCG
>CANJVS010000174.1 GCA_947477755.1 Verrucomicrobiaceae bacterium
CCGAACAATGCGCGCATCACGGCAATCAACGCCGGAGTGAGCTTCACCCTCAGTGCCGCTGTCACCGGAACGACCAGCACGCAGACGCTCACGGCGAACTATCTTCCAGGCAACGCCACCATCACCGCCATCAATCCCAATGTCGCCTTCACGCTTAACACCGCCGCGTTCTTCTCCGGCAGCGGTGTCACGCTTTCATCCGTCAATCACGCGTTCCAATTGAAGCACTACGATCTCGTTGCCGCCGACATGAGTGCGAACATGAAGATGCGTTTCCAAATGAGTGGTTATGCCGGTGCTGTTGCTCCGGCACGGCCACCGGCGGTGGACATTGATGACATCGTGGTCACTCTCACCACCGGAGCCCCACCCGCGCAGATCGCCATGACCGGTCCTTCAAATGGCGGTGTTTTCACCACGCCGGCCATTCCGGCAAAAGCCTCCGGCACGACCGTGAGCTACACAATCACCGCGACGGACAGCAATGGCTCCATCAGCACCGCCTCGGGCAGTTACATCACGGGACCGGCACCGGGCATCACCACGGGTGCCACCCTGCCCGGCACCACCACCGGCAGTGCGTATTCACAAACTCTGACCGCTTCAGGCGGCACCGGGCCGACTTACACATGGAGCGTCAATTCAGGCTCGAGCCTGCCTCCCGGACTCACCCTGAGCGCGGCAGGTTTGTTGAGCGGGACCGTGAGCGCCAGCGGCACCTACAATTTCACCCTGAAAGTCACCGACAGTGCCGGACGCACCACCACCAGGGCATTCACCCTTTCCACCAACACCGCGCCAAACGTCGTCATCATTCTCACGGATGACCAGGGCTGGGGCGATCTGGGTTATCACACACCGCCAGGGGAAGTGCCGATCCAGACACCGAACATGGACAACTTCCTCACCAGCGGCATCCGCCTGGAGAAATTCTACGCCACCGCTGTCTGCAGCGTCACACGTTCATGCCTGCTCACAGGGCGCAACACCATCCGTACCGCCACCGGCAACACTCGCGGCCTGGATCTGAGCGAACACCTCATGCCGCAGACTTTTAAAACCGCGGGCTACCAGACTTACATGTGTGGCAAATGGCATCTTGGCGGCTGGGGCAACAACATCAACAGCACCACGATCAACGGTTCCACCATCACGGTGATTCAGGAGAGCAATGCCTACCTGCCCCAGAATCGGGGCTGGGACATCCACTACGGCCAGTATGGCGGAGCCATCAATTACTTCACCCACCGCGCCAGCGACCCCGGTCTGAGCAATAGCGTGGACTGGTGGCTGAACGGCGTTTCGCTCAATGAAACCACCGACCTTCAGGGCAATGGCGGCCACTCCACGGACTTGCTCGCCGACAAAGCCGTGTCCCTCATCCAGAACCGTGATCCCGCAAAACCGATGCTGCTCTATCTCGCTTTCAACGCCGTCCATGCCGGTGTCACCGCACCGCAGAGCTACATCGACAAATACTCCGCACTCGGCGTCACCAATGCCGCACGCCGCACTCTATGCGCAGCCGTGGACTGCATGGATGTGGCCATGGGGCGCGTGCTCACGGCCCTTGATACCGCGGGGATCACCAACAACACCATCGTGGTCTTCATGAGTGACAACGGCGGCAATGAACCCACCGGTTCGCTCAATGATCCGCTCCGCGGAACCAAGGGCGACAGCTATGACGGTGGCATCCACACCCCCGCTGCGATCCGCTGGCCAGGCGTGCTCGCGGCCGGCGTGACGAGCAATCAATATGTCTGGGTCGGCGACATGTTCCCCACACTCTGCGCCGCCACCGGCGTCACTGCACAAAACACCAAGCCCTTCGACGGTCTCAATCTCTGGCCCGCGCTGCTGACGATCAACAGCGGCAGTCCCAATGGCGTGCAGCGACCATCGACTCTCGTGACCGCCACGAGCAAGCCTGTGGCTCTCAACATCTTCACCGATCCCGTCCTCGGCGGCAGCAAGATGTTCAAGCTCATCCGCACCAAAACCGGCGCCACCGTGACTAACGAACTATTCAACATGTCTGACGATCCGTATGAAGCCACCGATCTCGCGGCAAATGCGGCCTACGCGTCGATCATCACCACGCTCAGCACCTCGATCACCACCATCACACCGGAGAACTACCCGCCACACTCCGGAGATGCGCCGAAAACGCAAAGCGTGCAGCAGGGCGGCAGCGTGACCCTCTACGCACCTTTCACCAGCTATGGCAAAGTCCCGAGCGTGAAGTGGCGGAAGAACAGCACCGACATCAGCGGTGCGACCAGTTATTATCAGATCACCAATCCCGACACCACAACTGTGAACGGGGTTTACATGGCCACGCTCACCCTCACGAATGTCAACAGCACCCATGCCGCCGACTACGATGTGGTTATCAGCAGTGCCAATGGCACGACCACGAGCGGCCCAGGCACACTCTCGGTGCTTCGTCCCGTCAGCACACTGAGCGATGGCGTACCCGACACCTGGAAGCTCGCCAATGGCATCAATCCCAATGACAACTCCGCCATCAATGGACCTCTCGGCGATCTGGACGGTGACGGACGCCTGAATCTTCTTGAGTATGCCTTCAACACCAGTCCGCAAACCACCGAATCTGATCCCGTGCAGAGCAACCCGGTCACCAATGCCGGTGATGGCCTGAAGTACCTCCAGGTCAGCTACCCGCGGCGGATCGGCGCCCTGGATCTTGTTTACACCGTCGAGATCAGTGATGATCTCATCACCTGGCCCGCTCCAGGCTCCAGCACCGAACCCGTGAGCATCACCACCAATGCTGACGGCATCACTGAAACCGTCACCGTCCGTGTCCTGCCCGCGATCAGCAGTGCCGTGAAAAAATTCGTCCGTATCAAGGTCACGAGTTTGTAGTCCGTTTCAGACCTTCAACGCTCTGCTCTGCAAGAATCCTGAACACTTTGTTGGAAGCTTCTTCATGAGCGCCTGAAACGAAAGCCACTCAACCAAACTCCGCAAATGACCGACTACGGAAAACACGAAAGACTCTGAACATGGTGACGATGCACCACCTGTATCACTCATTTAAAAGGTGAAGGACACCAGGATGGGCACAGGGTTGCTGTTCGGCATGCCGCATCTTTCAAGATAAGGGCCTGATCTCCGCCGCTGATTGCTGCGGACTGAAGTCCGCGCTCCGTGGCGGTCGAGCCTATGTCTTCGGCTTCAAGCCCCCTGAAGCCGCGCGTCCGATGGAGGGAAGGCCAATCGCTCGCGATAGCTCAGGCACTGAATCCGTCGTTTTTCATTCCTCGGCCATCATTCCACTGCCAATTGACTTTCCATGTTAGGCTCATGCTTCGCGCAGGTGCCGGACTGGCAATCCCCGCCCTCACACCCTTCTGCGCCCATGCAAAGCCTGATAGAGCGTGAGTTCATCCACATGATCCAATGCACCACCCGCTGGCATGCCCTGGGCGAGGCGGGAGACGGCAATGCCCTCAAGGCGCAGGAGGTCATTGAGGTAGCTGGCGGTGGCCTCGCCCTCGACATCGGAACCGACAGCGAGGATGACTTCCTCGACCTGCAACTGCCGGGCCCGGTCGATGAGTGAGTCGATGCGAAGGTCCTCGGGCGTGACGTTGTCGAGCGGTGAGAGCTTGCCGCCGAGAACGTGGTAGAGGCCGTGAAAGGCGCCGCTGCGCTCGAGCCTGAGCACGTCGGCGGCCTGCTCGACGACGCAGAGGATTTTTTGCTGACGCTTCGGGCTGTGGCAGAGCGCGCACTCGGTGTCGTGCTCGATGAAGAAGCCACATTGATCACAGGCCCGGACACAGGCGGTGACGGCGCGCAGGGCATCCACCAGGGGCTCGACCCGGCCGCCATCCTGCATGAGCCAGAGCACAAGCCGCTCGGCGCTGCGCGGGCCGAGACCGGGCAGCGACTTGATCTGGGCGATCAGGCGCTGCAGCGGCGGCGGGTAGTCGAGCGCAGGCATAAGACGTTATTCAACCTTCTCCAGCTTCACGGGGCCGCCCTCGGCAGGGACGATGACTTTGCGGTAGAAGCAGTTGGATCGTTTGGTGTGGCAGCAGCCGCCGCCGTGCTGGATGACGCGGAGGACGATGGCGTCCTGATCACAGTCGGTGCGGATGTCGATGACCTCCTGAAACTCGCCGCTGGTGGCGCCTTTATGCCAGAGCGTGCGCCGGCTGCGGCTGTAATAAACGGCCTGCCCGAGCTGGAGCGTCATGCGCAGGGATTCGTCATTCATGTAGGCGAGCATCAGCGGCTCGTTCGTGTTCGCATCCACCGCCATGGCGGCGATGAGGCCGTGCTCGTCGAACTTCGGGGCAAAGAGGAGATCTTCTTCGATGGCCAGCTTCGTGTCGCGTGGGCCGAACTGATAAGCAGAGAGCGGTGTCATGGGGGAGCGGGAGATAAACGCGGCGGATGCCTTTGCCAAAACGAAAATGCTTTTGTTCGACATCGCTCCCAGTCACGCTAAGAAACGATCCACCCCTGCCCCGCCCCACTGAACCCCATGTCATCCAACGGTTTCCTGCTCTCCTTTGAAGGCTCTGAAGGCTGCGGCAAGTCCACGCAGATCCGGCTGCTGGCCGAGCACCTCAGGGCGGCGGGCCAAACCGTGGAGGTGATGCGCGAGCCGGGCGGCACAGAGGTGGGCGAGGAAATCCGCCACCTGCTCCAGCACGCCAAGGCGGGTCACACGATCACGCCGGAGACGGAGCTGCTGCTCTTTGCCGCGAGCCGCGCGCAGCTCGTGCGGCAAAAGGTGCGCCCGCTGCTGGCCGCCGGTGTTCTGGTGATCCTGGATCGCTTCCTCGACTCGACGACCGTGTATCAGGGCATCGCCCGCGGCCTGCCGGTGCAGAGCGTGCAGGCGATCAATGCCTTTGCCGCCGGCGGCACGCTGCCGGATCTGACCGTGCTGCTGGATCTGGACACCGAGACCGCCTGGCAGCGCATCCATGCCACCGGCCGCGAACTGGACCGGATGGAAAACCAGCCGCGTGAGTTTTTTGAAAAAGTGCGCCAGGGCTATCTGGCACTGGCGCGTGCCGAGCCGGAACGCATCGCGGTGGTGAATGCCGGGCGCACGCCGGAGATCATTCACGCCGACATCCTGAAACTCGTGGAGACCCGCCGACATGCCGTTTAAGACCGATCACGCCCTGTCCCTGCTGACACGCGCCCAGAAACTCGGGCGTCTGGGCCATGCCTACATGATCACCGGACCTCGCGGCACGGACCTGGAAGGCTTCGCCGCCAGCGTGCTCTCGCTGGTCAGCCCGGCCCGGCATCGTTTGTTAGACGATTGGGCGCAGGAGGGAGCGGTGATCCTGCGACCGCAGAGCAAGTCGCGGCGCATCACCATCGGCGACGACGCCAGCGAGGTAGGAACCATCCGCTACCTGGAGCGCATGATCCACCGCACCACCGGCCCCGGCGGATTCAAGCTGGGGATCATCGTCGATGCCGAGCGCATGAATGCCCAGGCGCAGAACGCCTTTCTCAAGACCCTCGAGGAACCGCCCGCCCGCACCCTGCTGCTGCTGCTCACCGCGCATCCGGGCCAGCTTCTGACCACGATCATCTCGCGTGTCATCGAGATCCCGCTCATGCCACCGTCCGGGGCGAGGACGTTTGACGAATACGAAAAAAAACTGCTCACCGTGCTGGAGCAACTCACCACCCGCGCCACCGGCAGCATCTCCGCCGCGCTGGGCCTGAAAGCCGATTTCCAGAACATCATGGACGACCTCCACGAGGAGATCAAAAAGGAGCATGAGGAAGAGTTTGAAAAGGAGCAGGACCACTACAAGCAGACCACCGACGGAACCTGGCTGAAGCAGCGGGAAGAGGAAGTCACCGCCCAGATCGAAGCCGCCTACCTGCAACGCCGTGACGCCCTGATGGACCTCCTCCTCGCCTGGATGGGAGACATCGCCCGCCAGCAGGTCGGAGCCGAGCATCTCGACCTCGTCCAGTATCGCGACGCCACCGCCCAACTCGCCAAACGCTGGTCACCCGAAGACACCTCCAAGCGCGTCCGCTACCTGCGCCAGCTCGATCAGCACCTGCACACCAACGTCAATCCCGG
>CANJVS010000175.1 GCA_947477755.1 Verrucomicrobiaceae bacterium
CCTTCAGCCTCAAGCCAGCGGCAGAGGCTTCCTGCAAACGCTCGCCTCCCGCGCTCCCGATCTTTGCCCGGACAACTCGCACTTCTTTGAGTCGCTCAAAAGCCAGCGCAGGCTCGCCCTATGTGCCGAACTCAACGCCTGGCTCTGCGCCCGCGCTCGTCTGGTGCTGCTCGCCACCAGCCTTTAGCTGGCGACGGTCAGGAGAGTCCGGCAAGTCACCAGCCTTTAGCTGGTGTCCATGCCCGCCTTGAGGATCTTCACCGCCACCTGACGGTGAATCGGCTGGATCTGCTCTGCTTTATAAACGAGACCAAAACCACCTTCGCCCAGCTTCTCCAGCAGATGGAATTTGCCATCGATCCAGCCATCATTGTCCTTCAATAAATCCTTGGAGCGCACTTTCGGTCCCTCAGTAAGACGATCCTTCACGCCATCTCCAGCCAACGGCTGGCCGACTTTAGTAGCGCTAGATGATTCAGAATCTGGAACAGGATCAGTCACAATCTGGTCAGATGCCTAAAACCACGCGCCAAGCTTTAATGCAATCTTCTTCATTTTGGAAAAGTCACCGGATGTTGTGCATGTTGCATATTTCTATATCTCTGGTTTGCTCAACACAAGTCCATGCGCCTCCATTTTATCCTCCTAGCCGCTCTACTGGGCCTGGCGCCAGCCTGCTCCAGTTTAAAAAAGGACCCCAAGGTGATCATCACCGTCTTTTCGCAAGGCAACGAGATGGACAGCCCCAAGACCATCTTCAAGCGTTCCATTGCCGGGCGGGAACTCGTCTTCAAAGTCATTCCTGAATTCACCGACAAAACCATCGTCGCTTTCCACCCATTTGATGCGGAAGACGGCACCCACGGCGTGTCTCTGAAGCTCGATTTTAAAGGCACCAACTCTCTTGAACTCGTCACCCGCATGAAGCAGGGCGAGATTCTTTTAAGCATGGTGAATGGCACCGTCGTGGACTACGTCACCATCGATCACGTCGTGTCGGACGGCATCTTCACCATCTGGCGTGGCCTACCGGATGAACTGATCGCGGTGATGGAAAAAGAATATCCGCGAATCCACGAAGTGACCTCCTCCTCCGAAATGCTCGACATGACACCGAGCACCAATAAAGAGAAAAAAGATGTGCGCACGCGTGCCGGAAAAGCCGCCAAGGAAAAGGCCAAATCCGAAGCCGCCAAAGAAAAGGCGGACGCCGGTTTTGAACCCGAACTGCCAAAGGGTTCGGTGGTGCCGTTGAGCGAGGCGCTAAAATCCAAACCCTGAGTTGCCACAAAAAGACCTTTAGCCCGACGCTAAAACCGCAGGCTGGCACAGCGGATTGCTGAGGGGAAATGGTCTCTCATCAACACCCGGCACAAGCCGTCAGGCAGGGAATCCCTGTCCGCTCACATCTGTGGAAAATAACGCGGATAAAGCTGGAATCAGCCAACAAAGCCATTTTGTCCATGTGGTCCCTCCGTGCGTTTATCCAAAGGGTCAAAGCAATCCTTATCACTCGCAGCGCGCTTAGGATTAAGCAGACGTCATCGCGGCAGCGTCCGAATGCTTATACATGGAGTAACCAATAATCTAATGCTCAAGATATTTACAAAAGAAAACTTTAATATTCATTGAGGTTTAACATAAATTTTACAGATTTACATCCAGTACAGTCGGCCATTCAATGAAACACCTCCTACGATTCACACTAGAACTTGTGCAGCAATATTGGCCCTTGCTGTTGGCGCTTACTTTGATGGGTCTGGCTATCTCGATCGCATTCTTTGCCAAGGTGTTCATGTCTGATCAGCAAACAGAAAAGGATGTCCCCAAAAAGAGAAATAGAAGGTCGACACGTTCCGCAGCAAAAATTGAACCGTTGGCGAATCAAAGCGGCTTATTCAATCACCTGGATTCTGAATGTTACTGGGAGTTTGATGAAGTCTACGTCCCGCGTTTCGAGGGCGCAGGCTTCACACTCCTCGACCACATTGTTCTTTCAACACATGGCATTTTCATTGTCCACGTGCAGCATGAGAGTGGCCTAATCACCGGAGACATCAATCAGCGCCACTGGATGTGCGTGAATGGTAAGGGAAAAAAAGTCCTGACCAATCCCCTCACCCGCAATGCCTATCATGAGAACGCTCTGGCCAGGTTCCTGGAATTGCCCGAGGCGCTGTTCTTTTCCATCATCTATTTCGATAAGCCGGTCACCTTTGCCAGCAGGCAACCTGCGCAGGTCATCACTCGCAATCTTGAACAGAAGATCGCCTCATATAAGGCGGAATTGATCTCCAGGGAAGTGCTCGCCGGAGCAAACGAGCGCCTCACCGCACACCAGGCGACAGCCCCCCTTAACATCTATCGTGAAGAGTATAGAATCGCGCGAGCAGGCCGCTTGCATGGAGTGAAAGTGAAGCATGCAGCCTGATCACCGCCACCTTTTCACATGATGCCCACCGCTTTGGGCGGCACACCGGGGAAGAGTTTCAGAGCCTCTTTCTCATGCAGCCCCAAACTGCCGCGCAGCACCTCGGCAAAGACGTGGCGGTAATCCGTTTCCAGGTGGAGTCCGCCTGGCCCGGGTGTGTTCACATTCACATCGTCATCCGCCAGGATCGGCCATGAACCTATCACCTGGCCACCTTTGACCCGGTCTCCCAGCGCCATCAACGCAAAGCCGCGCCCGTGATCCGTGCCCAATGAAGCATTCTCATACACGCGCCTGCCAAACTCAGTGGTAACCATCATCGTGTAGCGCCCGCGGTGACCTTTCAGATCGGCATCCAGCGCCGCGAGTCCTTCAGCCAAAAGTTTGATCCGCTCCGCCTGCTGGCCTGTGGCATTGCCCTGGAAAAAGTGCGTATCCCACCCGCCAAGATCAATGCAGGCCACCTGCAAACCAAGACGGGCCTTCATCAGCCGCGCAATCTCGCGCAAACCGCTGCCGAAACTTTCCTTCGGATAAACAGCTCCATTTTCGGGCTGATAATCCTTGCCCTGAAGCGCGGACACTCGCTGAAAGAGATCCAGCGTCTCCAAGCCGCGCTCGCCCAGCAGAGTCACATCCGCGCCATACATGGCCTTCAGCGCCTTCACCGCGGCAGCCGAATCACCCGACGGTGTCCTGATGGCGATATCATCCAGCCGCTCCAGCACACTCGCCGCAGGCGCGCCACGCAGCGACTCCGGCAGGGCGGTGCCGATCGCCACAGCGCAGAGCGGGGATTGTTTATCCACTGCCCTCAGCCTCAGAAACCGTCCCAACCAGCCGCCGCCAGCCGGCACACCATTCATCGTGTCGCCATGCTCCATCATGTCCTGGCACTCAAAATGGGAGCCTGTCGTGTTATCCACACCCACTGACTGAACCGCCCCCAACCGCCCTTCTTTAAATGCAGCCTCCAGGGGCCTCATGGCCGGATGCAAGGCGTAGCGATCCGTGAGTTTGATGGCCTCGCTGGCCTTGATCGAAAGTGAGGGGCGCAGGCGGTAATAATTGTCATCAGCATACGGCACCCAAAGGTTCAACGTATCCGCGCCACCACGCAGGAAGACATGAATCAACGTGTGCGACTCCTCGCGGGGCACCGCCGCAAACGCAGGCGCGGCGGCGAGAGCGAGCTTCGAGATCAGGGCGCGGCGGGTAAATGTGGACATGAGTTTAACACCTTTGAAAAGCGGGACCCGCGAGGATGAGTCCGGGGGTTTGTCTTTCATCTCCAGCTCCCAGATTCTTCAGCTCTTCGGGTTTCGGAGCGCGGCCCACAAGATGTGCAAACCAACGGGAAGGGCTCGTCTGCTCTGCCCCGTCTCTCAAAACCTTGCCCAGTTCATGCAGATCCACGCGAACGCCGGGCTGCCTTCCAGCCGCAATCGCCATGCCAAAATTCCAGCGCCACATCAGCGTTCCCATCCATGGCAGTTCGTCGTCCGTATAACCATCAGGCGTCGGGTATTGGAAAAGGCCATGGCCCATGCGCTGCAGCGGCTCCAGAACGGGTTTCTCAGCCTGCGTGTCGGCGGCGAGTGCGCGCATGGCGGAGACCATGAACTTGAATGGCCGTTTCAAAAGCTGCCCGCGACTCGCCATGAATTCCGCGGAGTTCAAAAGCAGACGCAGCACACATTTGATATCACCCCGGGTGCGCGTGAATTCAGCAGCCACACGCTTCACCAAACTGTCCTGAGGCGTGGTGCTGACAAAACGGCGACAGAGTTTCAGCGCCAGGAAATGAGCCGTGCTCGCATGACTGCATACCATGTCCACCAGCCGGTCGAGATCGCCCCGCCCGCCCCCGGCTGGAATGGTCTGGCCGAGCACCTGCTTCGAACCGTCGTCATGCCAGTCAGGCTTGAAAAACGCCTCGCTCTGATTCAACGCGAAGAAGCGTTTGGGATCAAAAGTCCAGCCACTGAGGCAGCGCGCGGCCTCGCGGACATCGTCCTGGGTGTAGCCACCGTGGACACCCATGGTGTGCAGTTCCATCAGCTCACGTGCATAGTTTTCGTTAGGCTTGTCATCGGTTTTCCTGCGCACCTTGTTTGATTTGCCGTCAAGGTAGACGAGCATCGCCGGAGAGGTGGCGGAGGCGCGGATGAGATCGTGGAAATTACCCAGCGCGTGCTTGCGGATCACGTCCCGGTCATCGCTGGGTTTCAGGTAAATGCAGTCGCCCTTTTCCAAGTCGATGTTCAGGTGATCGGTCCAGAATTCGACCATGACCTCAAACAATTGACGCCGGCTATAGATCGCCCGCAGCAGCGAATGTCGCGTGATCTCGTCACGCAGCACCGGCTTGCGGAATTCATAGACATCCCCCGCGCTGAAGTAGAGAGACTCAAAGCGCTCGGCGCGCAAGTCACAGGCCGTGTCGGTGATGGTGTCAGGATGCAGTTGCTCCTCGATCCATGCCTCGCGGCCCATCTTTTTCACTCGCTGCACATCACCCGGCCAGGGGCCGAATGCGGCGCGTGAAAGCAGATGGAATTCCGGATCGATTTCGGTACCCGACGGCAAAGCCAATTTTGGCGGCAGGCCCTCGCCGAAAAACTCGCGATTCACCGCCGTGACCACCCGCTCACAACCTGCCAAAGCCGCCGCACCGGCACCCAGCGTGGCGGCTTTGAGCAGAAGACGGCGTGATGTGCGCATGGCTCCGTGGTCGTTGTTCACGCTTTGGCCTGTCCGTGATCGCCGCCCTCAGAACACGCAGGTGCAGGAGCAGCCAGTCCTTTTACAAACCATGCGCGGAGACCAATTCCCCAACCTAAAATCGCGAGCAGCGGGAGCAGCACGGCCCAACCAACAACAGGTAAAAGAGCACAGCAGACCAGCACCATTCCGCCATGCTTTGTCTGGCGCCACGGCTCAATCTGTGGCCACAACCTCTCACCGATCAGTGCAGCGATCCCGCCTGCGCCAAGGAAACCCCAGGCAATCAGCACACCGCCCACCAGCACAGCCACCGCGCCGAATTTAGGAATCTTGGACAGGATTGCGATGAGGGTGATGCCGCCTATCAGCGGCACCAAGCCCATCAGAAAGCATTTAAAAAGTCCCCTGCTTGCCACCTCACGCTGCCTGGCGACCGCCTCAGGCCAGAGCCCGCGCGCCAAAAGCCAAAGCGCGGGAAGCGCGATCACAAAAGCAATTGCGACAAGCAGCCAGATGAGAACGGTGGAGAAAAGCATGACGGGGAATGATGGTGGGTTGAAGGTGTTGCCAGCAGACTAACGCGCCCAATCAGCGGCGGTAACAACGGTCACTCATTTTATCTCACCGGGCCGTTTCGGCCGGAGCTTGGCCCAGGATTCTTTTTGAGCAGGCGTGAGATCCTGCTCCAGCTCACCACAGGTGCGGTCGATGATGTCCCAGATGTCGTGCATCGCTTGTCCCTTGAGGGCCATCAGCTCGGCAACTGCCCCATCCAGCTTCAGTTGAAACTTCTGCCGCTGAGCCTCGTCGGGCTTGAGTTTGCCGAGCTGTTTCATGGCCGCCCACTTCATGAAGGCGGGGTCTTCCGTCTTTTTTTTCCAGGCCTGCTGCGCCAGGATGCCAAAGACGAAACCAATGCCCAGGCAAAACCCGA
>CANJVS010000176.1 GCA_947477755.1 Verrucomicrobiaceae bacterium
CAGCTCGCGAAGCAGGCAGAAAAATTGAAGGTGTGCCTGAACATCGAAAACATCTTCTTCAACGGCTACCTCATGACGCCGATGGAGATGAACGCCTTCGTGGACAGCTTCAGCAGCGAGCATGTGCGGGTGCATTTCGACACGGGCAACATCTCGATGTTCCAGTTCCCCGAGCATTGGGCTAAAATTCTCGGCAAGCGCACCAAGAATGTACATTTGAAGGAGTTCACCAAGAAGGGGACGGATTTCTCTCTCGAAACCTTCCGCCCGCTGCTCGACGGCACCACCAACTGGCCGGCGGTAACCGACGCGCTCGCGGACACCGGCTACAAGGGGTTCCTGACCTTCGAGTACTTCCACCCCTACACGCACTATCCGGAGGCGCTGATCTGGCAGACCTCCGACTCGCTGGACCGCATCCTGGGTCGCAAATCTTGAGACTTTGGAGAAAAAACGAATGACTTGCGGTCATGCCTGCGTTTTGCAACTCTTCCCCAATCATGGCAGTGGAGTTCCACGGCCCTGACCAGACACCATGAATTCCCGCTCCAGACCATCCACCCACACGCCGTTTTCGCGGTTGGTGCATGGGTTTCTATTGCTGGGGTGGCTGCTGTCTTACCAGGGTGTTGCCCCGGTTTTGATGCTGATGCTTGATGGACATCACATGGTGAAAGCCTGCTCCTCACAGCATGGAGAGATGAGAGTGGTGCTTGGTCATGAAACGGAAGCCGGACAGCAGACTGGCGGCGCGCATCAGACGACCTGCGCCATGGATCTGGCGTCATCCGAGGCTGGCAAACCGGATCATGTGTTCCTCTTCCAATCAATGGAGGATGCCTCCCGTCAGATGCGCCGACTGGCTCTGCATGTGCCGCAAGTTACCTCTGCGGTAGCAATCTCCTGCTTCATTTTCAAATTGCCGGTCGTGGTCCAAAGGACGCATTCCATCCGGTTCAGGCAGGTTCCTGCGTGGTCTCCCGGCCTTGAAGTGAGGTCCGGCATGGCAGTCATGCGGTGTTGAAAAATAGGCCTTCACCAGCCCGGTCCTGATCCGCTATAACGGATTGTCTCTGCCGCCCGCCCATGCCCCGGCGGCATCCCATCAACCCCCTGATATTTTCGAACCCGCAACTCATGAAAACGACTTACCGCACTCTCAATTTTTCACTCTTTTGGCTATTCACGATCACGGCATCCGCCGATCCCGTCAGCGTCATCTCCCTCGTCAACAAGGCTCTCGCAACCCATCCGGAACTTCGTTATTACGAGGCGCAGATCGATGTGGCACAGGGCGGCAAAACCAAGGCTGGAGAGATCAAAAACCCCGAGCTCATGACCGGAGTCGGCAACTGGCGCGTGCGTGATCTCGCCACGAACAAGCTCACCAACGGCCCCACCTGGGCTGTGCAGCTCACGCAGACGTTTGAATGGCCCGGCCGCCTTTCGCTGCGCAAAGCGATCGCACAAAAAGACATCGAGCTTGCCCTGCTCGGCCTGGATCAGTTCCGCGCGGCGCTTGCTGCACGTGTGCGCACCATCTCCTGGAAGATGCTCGCCGCGCAGGAGAAAACGCGCGCGACCGAAGAAGTCGCAAAACGTTTCAAATCACTCTCTGAAGTTCTGCTTCAGCGTGATCCGGCCGGCGCTGCACCGCGTCTTGAAGCGCGCATCATCCAGGCCAATGCCCTCACTCTTGGCGCGGAGGCCACGCTGGCCCGCAATGAACTCGAAAGCGCCCGCTTTGAGTTGAATCAACTCCTCGGCGAGAAGGCCGAACATCCGCTGGAGCTGCGGATGGAAAACATCACCTTGAATCCGCCTCCTGAGCTGGAGTCACTGCTTGCCGAGGCGCGCAGGAAGAACTTCGACCTCCGGGCCCGCATCCTCGATGTCGAGCAGCAGGGTTATGCGGTGCAGCTCGCGCAAAACGAACGCTGGCCATCCATCACCGTGGTGCCGTACATTCAGAAGCAAACGAACAACACACGCGAAACACAGGTCGGCATCGGACTCTCCATCCCCCTGCCGCTTTGGAATCGTAACAAAGGCGCGATCGAAGCCAGCAAGGCCAAGGAAGTTCAGGCCGAGGTCATGCTCACTGCGCAGATGCGCCAGCTTGAGCGTGACGTCGCCGCACAGTCCAGTCATTACCGCCATCATGTCGAGGAACTCGCCAAATGGCCGGGCGACACGCTCGAGAGTTTTCGCAAGGCTGCCGCCGAAGCCGATGAGCACTACCGGCTCGGCGCATTGCCGCTCTCAACTTACACGGAGCTGCAGCGTCAATATGTCGGTTCAGTCGCCGCCGTCCTCGCGTCTCAGCTCGCTGCTGTGGATGCGCGTCTGCAACTCGAGCAGCTCACCGGCACCAAGCTGGCGCAGTGAGCCACATGGCGTCCCTCAACTTTTGCTTCTGCGGCCATGCTCAATTTCATTCTTGAATTCTCTGTCCGCCAGCGTGCCCTCGTGCTGCTTGGCGCATTCGGCCTGCTCGGTGCAGGCATCTATTCCCTCATGCATCTGCCCATTGATGCGGTTCCGGATCTGACCGGCCCGCAGGTGCAGGTGAATGTCGCCGTGCCGGCCCTCGCTCCCGAGGAATCCGAGCGCGCGGTCACGCGTCCCATCGAAATGTCGCTCTCAGGCATGCCCGGCGTCTTGGATTCGCGTTCCATCACCAAATTCGGCCTCAGTCAGGTCACGATCGAGTTTGAAGACGGCACCGACATCTTTCGCGCCCGGCAGCTCGTCACCGAGCGGCTCACTGGAGTGATGCAGGACCTGCCTCCTGGCAGCACGCTCAGTCTGGCGCCGATCAGCACGGGCCTGGGCGAAATCTTTTACTACACCGTGCATTGGAAAAAGGATGCCAAAGAACGGCCCACCGATGAACGCGAGGGCTTGATGCGTTTGTGGGAAACGCACGAGTACATTGTGAAGCCGATGCTGCGCACCGTGCAGGGTGTGGCTGAAATCAACAGCAACGGCGGGCATCAACGCCAGGTCACTGTCGAGCCGATGCTGGACAAACTGAAGTCTGCCAACATGACGGTCGGTGAACTCGCGGACATCATCCGTGGTAACGTCGAAAACGCCGGTGGCGGTGTGATTAACCGTGATGGCGAGCAGATGACCATCCGCAGTGTGGGTCGAGTCAGCACAGCGGAAGAAATCGCCAACCTGCCGATCAAGTTCGGTGCGGCCGTGGAGCCGCTGAGGGTCAAAGACCTTGCCAAAGTTCAGTGGGGTGCCGGTTTCCGTGGCGGAGCGGCGACCATGGATGGTGAGGAAGTGGTGCTTGGCACAGTGATGATGCTCATGGGGCAAAATGCCCGCACCGTCTGCCACCGCGTGGCTCCGCGGCTGGAAGAGGTCCGCACCAAGCTCCCTCCGGGCATGGATGTGACCATTGTGTATGAGCGATCCGATCTCGTGGAGGCGACGGTGGGAACGGTGGAGAAGAATCTCGTCGAAGGTGCCGTGCTGGTCATCGTCGTGCTCCTGGTTTTGCTCGGCAACTGGCGGGCCGCGATCATTGTGGCGCTGGCGATTCCGCTATCATTCCTGTTCGCGATTTGCGGCATGGTTCAGGGCGGATGGTCGGGTAACTTGATGAGCCTGGGAGCCGTTGATTTCGGGCTGATCATTGATGGTGCCGTTGTGATGGTTGAAAATATCGTCCGCAGGCTCGGCACGAAGCAGCATCACCTTGGCCGCACGCTCACGCGGGAGGAGCGCTCGCGTGAAGTGCTCGCTGCCAGCAAGCAAATGGCCAGCCCCATGTTCTTCGGCGTGCTGATCATCACCATCGTCTATCTGCCCATCCTCACACTCACCGGCATTGAGGGAAAAATGTTCCGCCCGATGGCCGTGACCGTGATCTTCGCTCTCGTCGGCGCCCTGCTGCTCGCGCTCACGCTCATGCCTGCGCTCTGCTCCTATTTGCTCGGCGGAAACGTCGCTGAAAAGGAGAATTTCATCATCGCCGGCCTCAACCGGGTCTTCCAGCCGATGCTGCGGGCTGCGATCAAAATGCGCTGGCTTGTGACGCTCATGGCCGTGGGCTTTTTTGCCTTCTGTGGATGGCGCTTCAGCACGCTTGGCGCAGAGTTTGTGCCGAAGCTCGATGAGGGATCCATCGCCGCGATGATTTACCGCAAGGTCGGCATGAGTCTCAAGGAGTCGGTGCACGAGGATCTTGAGCTTGGAAAAATGGTGCGTGCCAAGTTTCCGATGGTCACCAGCTTCTTCTCCCGCAGCGGTACCAGCGAGGTCGCCACGGATCCAATGCCGCCTAACGAAACGGATTTTTACGTCTTCTACAAACCGCTCTCGGAATGGCCCAAAGGCCCGGGTATTCCCGCCACCAAGGCCGAGCTCTGTGCCGCCATCGAGAAAGAGGCCAATGAGGAGCATGAAGGCCAGACCATCGAGTTCGGCCAGCCGATCGAAACGCGGTTCAATGAAATGATGGAAGGGACCAAGGCTGAGCTTGCCGTGCGCATCTACGGCATCGATTTCGACGTGCTCGAAAAATTGGCCGAACAAATCCGCGACATCATCAACCACACGCCGGGAGGCGAGGCCGAGCTGGAAACTGCCGGACGAACCAGCACGGTTGTTCTAGGTGTGAAGCGGGAAGTGCTCGGCAAATACAATGTCCCGCTCGCCGAATTGAATCGCGCTGTTTCAGCCGGACTTGGCGGCGAGGTTTCCGGTCAAGTCGTGGAAGGCAATCGTAAACGCGACATCGTCGTGCGCCTGCCGGAGGATGAGCGTGCCAAGGATGACGTGATGAAGGGGCTGCCCTTGCGGGTGGGTGAATTCGGCATGATTTCGCTCGGTGACGCCGTCGATATCCGCATCGAGAAGACCGTGGAGCCAATCCGGCATTCCCGCACGCAACGCCGCGCCGCGCTGCTGGTGAATGTGACCGGAGGACGCGACATGGAAGGCTTCGTGAATGAGGCCACGGCACGCATCATCAAGGAGGTGAAATTCCCTGAAGGCTACAGTTTCGAGTTCGGCGGCACCTTTGAAAATCTCAAGGAAGCCCGGGCACGGCTTGCCATCGTGGTGCCGACGGCTCTGGCGTTGATCCTGATGCTCATCTTCTTCGCCTTTGGCAGCCTGCGGCAGACATTCCTTGTCGCCACGGGTATTCCGCTGGCCCTGACCGGGGGCATCATCGCCCTCTGGCTGCGCGGCATGCCTTTCAGTATCACCGCTGCGGTGGGTTTCATTGCCCTGAGCGGCGTGGCGGTCCTCAATGGACTCGTGCTCGTGAACTACTTCAACGAGCTGCGGGAGGAGGGCCTGAGTGTCCGCGATGCCGTGCTCAACGGCGTCGCCACCCGATTGCGTCCCGTCATGATGACGGCGCTTGTGGCCGCGCTCGGCTTTGTGCCGATGGCGCTCGCCCACGGCCCTGGAGCGGAAGTTCAGCGCCCGCTCGCAACGGTTGTCATTGGCGGTATCATCAGTTCCACCCTGCTCACCCTGTTGCTATTGCCCATGCTTTATGACTGGCTGGAGCGTGCGGCCAAGCCGGATGAGTCAGCCGGATGAGCTGAAATGCGCGCTGAATGTGTGCCCGCGGCGCGTGGTGGTTTTCTTCCGGCAAGCCGGAATCGGTGTTGCCGAGTTGGCTCCGCCCTGATTCCATCCCGGCCATGAACGGCGAGACGATCACGCTCCTTTTTTGCGCTGGCCTCAGCGCGGGGTTCATCGACTCCATCGCAGGCGGTGGGGGGCTGATCTCCGTGCCGGCATTGCTGTGGGCGGGTCTGCCGCCACAGGTGGCGCTGGGCACAAACAAGATGCAGAGCACCTGGGGCACGATGCTGGCGGTTAACCACTACCGGCGCGCCGGACTGGTGAACTGGTCTGAGGTGCGGCTGGCGGTGGCGGTCACCTTTGTCTTTGCACTGCTCGGCACCTGGACGGTCACTCAGGTGAGCAATGAGGTGCTGAAAGAGATCGTGCCGTGGCTGTTGCTCGGCATCGCGGCGTATGCGCTGATGAGCCCGCGTTTCGGACATCAGGCGGCGCGACCACGACTTTCACCACGGGTGTTTGCGCTGCTCGG
>CANJVS010000177.1 GCA_947477755.1 Verrucomicrobiaceae bacterium
AAATGGACCCTGCTTTTGACCCGATTATTGCGCCGCTGGCTCGGTGGCAAGTGGCTTGGCGGGCTTCCACCCGATGCCGGAACCCTGTTGAGTGGATGAATCCGCATCATCCCCCCGTCACAAACATCCGCATCATCCCCCCGTCACAAACATCCCCTTGATCACCCGAGCAGCCACTCGGCAGGGCATCCATGCCCGCTGACTTCCATTCCCGTTTTTAGGTTCATCGTTCAGCGGATGGAGGGAGACCCTTTTTGAGTTCTGCGGGCAGGTAAGTCGAGGCAAATACTTCGTTTGCCGGAAATGAACCAACAAACCGGCAATGGCGATCCTTTTCATGGCCCGGAGAACGTGAGGCGAGGGTTTCAAGTCTAGCTGAAGTTGTCCTTTTCCTGCTGGAAAGACTTTGGGGTGGCGCTTAGACTCCGCACCTCCCGTCCCCTCCTCCATTCGTCATGCTCAAGGAAAAGTCCGCCTCGCTCAAGAATCTCAAATTGCTCGGTCATGAGCATCTGCCTCAGGGGGGTGGCTTTCTGATCGTGCCCAGCCAGCTCAGTTATCATGAGCTGATGTGGTTGGAGCAGATATTGCCGGGGCGGCAGTTTGTCTATCTGGTGGTGCATGGCGCGGCTTTGTCGCCAGAGCTCAGTGCCCATTTGGAAAATGAGAATGTGAGCGCTCTCGCGATCGCTGCCAGCGCTGAAGTGAGCATGTACCGGCAGGCTGTAGCGGCGGAGGTGCAGCAGGGGCGCGTGGTGATCTATCTGCCAGCCCTGGCCTCGGCGATGAATGCGCCGATGAGTTCGGTGCCCGGAACAACGCTCGATTTCATCCTGAAGGCCGGCGTGCCTGTGATGCCCCTTTACATCCAGCGCACCAGGGAAATCGCACTGGACATTGAGCCTCAATATGACGAGCACGATGCCACCTTTGCGTTTGGAGAGATGCTGCGAGCTGGCGAGGTGAGTCTGGCGGCGTATCAGGAGTCGCTTCTGGCCCTGGCTGAGCAGTGCTTCTCCGCGCACCCGACTGTGGACATGAACCTTGCCTTCGCCATGCTGCTTGGGTTAAAAAAACATGGCCGATCCAACAAGATCATCGACGGCAAAGATGAGAATGAGCTGACTTACGACAAGGTGCTCGCGATCGCCATCGCCCTGTCCAGGGTGATCAAGTCTGAGACCGGCAAAAAGCGCGTCGGGATCGTGCTGCCTCCGGGCATCGGCGGACTCGTTGCCAACATCGCCGTTCTGCTGGCAGGCAAGGTGCCGGTGAATCTGAACTTCACTGCGGGTCGTTCCTCCATCGAGCATGCGATCAAGGCCGGCGATCTGGATCGCTTCATCACAGCGGACATTTTTGTGCGCAAAGTGCAGAGTTTCCCATGGCCGCCTAACCGACAGTTGATCCTCGTGGAGCGCGAGTTGCCAAAACTGAAGGTGAAAACGATCCTCTGGCAGGTGGTCAGCAGAATACTTCCAGCCTGGATTCTGGCCCTCGTTCTTGGCGTGCCAAGGAAGGGTGGAGCGGACGAGGCGGTGCTGCTTTTCACCAGCGGCAGTTCGGGTACGCCCAAAGGCGTGGTACTCAGTCACCGGAACATGATGGCCAATGTGATCCAGTTTGGCAGTCGGCTGGGCTTGAAATCAGACGACAGCATCCTGGGCTGTCTTCCTCTCTTTCATAGCTTTGGTTGCACGGTCACACTTTGGTATCCGATCGTGTGCGGGGTGGATCTCATCACCTACCCAAGCGCGCTTGAAGTGAAGAAACTGGCCGGGTTGATCGAGAAGCATCGCATCACTCTCATGATCTCCACGCCCACCTTCCTGCGTGGTTATCTGCGCGGCGTGAACAAAGAATCGCTCACCTCCATCAAGCTCTGTGTCACCGGGGCCGAGAAACTGTCGGCGGCAGTGGCGGATGCCTTTGAGGCAAAGTTTGGCAAGCATGTCTATGAGGGTTACGGCCTGACCGAAACTTCTCCCGTGTCCAATGTGAACCTGCCTGATCCACAGCCGCCGGGTGATGAAGCCGGCGGTTACGTCTGGCTGCCAGGCCAGCGTCAGGGAAGTGTCGGCCAGATGGTGCCTGGACTCGCGCTCCGCATCACCCATGCGGAGACTTTCCAGCCCCAGTCCATTCATCAAAGCGGCATGATCTGGTTCAAGGGAGCCAACATCTTTGAAGGCTATCTCAATGACGATAAACGAACCAATGACGTGAAGGATGGGAACGGCTGGTTCCGCACCGGCGACATCGGGAGGGTCGATATCGATGGCTTCCTTTACATCGAGGGGCGGCTCAGTCGCTTTTCGAAGATCGGCGGTGAGATGGTACCGCATGAAACGGTCGAGGACGCCCTCATCAAGGCCATGGGACTTGAGAACGAATCCACTCGTAAAATTGCCGTCGTCGGCGTGCCTGACCCGGACAAGGGTGAGGCGCTCATTCTGCTCACCGCCATCCCCGGCGGTCCCGAGCATCAGGAGATCCTCGATCTGCGGTACCGCCTGCTTGAGAAAGGCATGCCTTCACTTTGGATTCCCAAAAAGATGATCCGTGTGGACGACATCCCCATCCTCTCTTCAGGCAAGCTCGACGTGCAGTCATGCGAAATGATTGCCCGTTCCGTGGTTGTCTGAAGTCCCCCTCTTGCGCACGTCTCATCCCCGCCTTGAATAGGTGGCTTTCTCTTTCCAATGCACATCTCTGACATCCTCAGCCAGCAGCGACCCACGCTGTCCTTTGAATTTTTTCCACCCAAATCCGCTGAGGCTTTCGAGGCGCTTTATCAGACCATTGGCGAACTGGAATCTTACAAGCCCTCGTTTGTCAGTGTGACCTATGGTGCCGGTGGTTCCACCCGTGAACTCACGCATGATCTTGTGGTGCGCATCAAGAAGACCACCACGCTCGATCCGGTGCCGCATCTCACCTGCGTTTGTCATAGCGAGGCCGACATTTCCAGCATCCTGGAGCGCTATGCCGAGGCCGGCGTCAGCAACATCCTTGCACTCGGTGGTGATCCTCCGCGCAATCTCGAGGGGTATGACCGCAGCAAGGATGCCTTTCAGCACGCCGCTGATCTTGTGCGCTTCATCAAGAAGTTCAATGACAGCGGCGCCCACCCGGACAAACGCGGGTTTGGCATTGCCGTGGCCGGGTTCCCGGAAGGTCACCCGACGACACCCAACCGCGTGCTGGAAATGGATTATCTCAAAGCCAAGTGCGATGCCGGTGCGGATTACATCTGTACGCAGCTCTTCTTTGATAACCACGATTTCCACGACTTCCGCGACCGCTGCCGCCTGGCCGGCATCAACATCCCAATCATCGCCGGTATCATGCCCATCACCAGTGCCAGTGGTATGAAACGCATGGCCGAACTCGCCGCCGGAGCCCGCTACCCAGCCAAACTTCTGCGCGCCATCCAGCGCTGCGGTGGCGATGAGGAGGCTGTGCAACGGGTCGGTGTTCATTATGCCACCGAGCAATGCCGCGACCTTCTCGAAAATGGCGTGGACGGAATCCACTTCTACACGCTGAACAAATCCCATGCCACGCGTGAGATCTACGCCAGCCTCGGCATCCGTGACTCTTCCGCTGTCCGCACCGCATGAGTGACCAGGCGCCCCTCATTGCAGCCATCGAAATGGGTGGTACCAAAATCGTGTGTGGCATCGGCACCGGACCGCACGACCTGCGGGCCATGCATCGTGTCGAGACAACCACACCTGCAGAGACGCTGGAAGGCGTGAGCCGCTGGCTCGCGCAAATGAAACTGGAGCATGGCCCTTTCGCCGCCATCGGCATCGGCAGCTTCGGGCCGCTGGATTTGAATCCAAAAAGCGAGTCTTACGGATTCATCACCACCACGCCCAAGCCCGGCTGGCAGCACACGGATGTGGTGACGTTTTTCAAGCAGCGGTTCAATGTGCCTGTCGGTTTTGACACGGATGTGAATGCTGCCGTGCTGGCCGAGCATCTCTGGGGTGCAGGGCAGGGGATGGATCCGCTCATCTACATCACGGTCGGCACCGGCGTCGGCGGCGGTGTGCTGGTCAATGGTCAGCTTCTGCATGGCGCATTGCATCCGGAGATCGGTCATTTGATGGTGCCTCCACCCGTCAACAGCCCCGCCTTGCAGCCTGCCTGCCAGTGCCCGTTTCATCAAAGCTGTGTTGAAGGTTATGTCAGCGGGCCCGCCATCGCCCGCCGCTGGGGCCAGCGCGCTGACACGCTGGCTTCCGATCATCCGGCCTGGGCTGAAATTGCTGACATCATGGGTCATGCGCTGATGAACCTCTGCCTGACTCTCTCGCCCCGCCGCATCATCCTCGGCGGTGGCGTCATGGATCAGCCGCAGCTCATCCCTCTCATTCGCAGCAGGTTAACTCATCATCTCAATGGCTATCTCCTCGTGCCGGAACTTGGACCTGATCTCGACCAGTTCATTATTCAACCGGGACTTGGCAACCGGTCCGGCGTGCTCGGCGCACTCGCGCTGGGACGCCTGACTCTGGATCCAACCCCTAACTCCCAGCCATGAGCATCACCGCCGCCCCTCTCATCGCCACCGATGTTCACCGCACCTACACCATCGGCGGGCATGATCTGCCTGTGCTGCGCGGTGTGAATGTCGAAGTTGCGGCCGGTGAAAAAATCTTCCTCTGCGGCCAGTCCGGTGCGGGTAAAACAACGCTGCTCTATGTGCTCGGCGGCCTGGAGAAGCCGACTCGTGGTGACGTTCTTGTGCATGGCAAATCGCTTTATCACGGCAGTGCCAGGGAGCGCGCCACGGCACGCAACCGCACCATGGGATTTGTCTTTCAGCACTACTTCCTGCTACCGGAATTGACGGCTCTGGAAAATGTCCTGTTGCCCGCCATGATCGGCGGCCGCAAGGCCGAGGTTCGCGCCCGTGAGTTGCTTGACCGTGTCGGCCTCACTCCGCGTCTTGATCACCTGCCGACCGAACTTAGCGGCGGTGAACAGCAGCGCGTCGCCATCGCCCGTGCACTCATCAACGATCCCGGCATTCTTTACGCCGACGAACCCACAGGCAATCTCGATGCCAGCACCGGTTCGGTCGTGATGGACATGCTGATGAGCGTTGTCGAAGAATCAAAAAAGACCCTCGTCGTCGTCACCCATGATCAAAATCTCGCCAAACGCGGAGATCGTCGCCTGATTCTGAAACAAGGTGCGCTCGTGGAGGGTTGAATGAAATCTCATGTCCTCGTCCATACTCCGTGTCCATCCTGCCGATGACCTCATCGTCGCCCTCCGTGATCTCAAATCAGGCCAGCAAGTGGAAGGCTGGACGCTGCGTGAGGACATCCATGCCAAGCACAAATTCGCCGCGCATGATTTCGCCGCAGGTGATCTGATCACCATGTATGGAGTGACGGTGGGCCGCGCGATGCACGCCATTTCCGCAGGCAGTCTGGTTCACACGCACAACATCAAGCACGAGACGGCCGCCTTCTCCGGCAAGAAATCGGATTACCTTTGGACACCCCCTGATGTGAGTCGCTGGCAGCAGCGCAGTTTCATGGGTTACAAGCGCAGCGACAGCGTTTCCGGCACCGCCAATTACTGGCTTGTCATCCCGCTCGTGTTTTGCGAGAACCGCAATCTTGCCTTCATGCGCGAGGCGTTGACCCGTGCGCTCGGTTATGGCCGCACCTCGCCGTATGAGCGCTATGCACAAACCCTGGTCGAGCGGCATCAGCAGGGCCTGGCGCTGGATAACGTGCCCGATGAGTTTTTCCTGAATGAGCCCAAGCCGCTGTTCCCGAATGTCACCGGCATCAAGTTTCTCGAGCACGGTCTCGGATGCGGCGGCACGCGGCAGGATGCACAGGCGCTGGTTCAGCTTCTTGCCGGTTATATTGCCCACTCCAATGTCGCAGGGGCCACGGTGCTGAGCCTTGGCTGCCAGCATGCCCAGGTGAGTCTTTTGCAGGATGCCATCAGCCGCCTCTATCCGCGTTTCAATAAACCGCTGCACATCTTTGAGCAGCAGAAGAGCGGATCGGAGCGTGACATGATGGCCAGCGCGATC
>CANJVS010000178.1 GCA_947477755.1 Verrucomicrobiaceae bacterium
CAGCCTGCTCTCCAAGCGCGTATCAACCGGTGAATCCTGCTCCACCAGCATCAACCAGAACCGCAACTGTCTGATGCAGGAGTTGGATCGCTTCGACGGTGTGGTGATCGTGACCACCAACCTTTTCGAGAACTACGACCCCGCATTGCTGCGGCGCATCCAGCGTCACATCAAATTCCGCATTCCAGACGCCTCCATGCGCAGGGAGCTCTTCGCCCTTCATCTCCCCAACCCAGAGCGGGTGAAGGCTGATTACGCGGTTCTCGCGGAGCTATCCAAGGGCCTCAGCGGCGGGGAAATCTTGAATATTTGTGTGAACGCGATTCATGCGGGGAGTGTGGATGCTGATCCGGCGAAGTGGATGGTGACGCAGGTGATGTTGGAGAGGGATATCGCGAAGGCTAAGAAGGCCAAGGCAGAGCACTCGGGGGAGAAGGAGAAGAGCCGGAGAAGGATTGGGTTTCTCGCCTGATAGATGTCGAGTATGCATTTTGCAGGAAGCGCGAATCATTGACCACCACACTGCCACTGGTGTCAGTGAAGGTTTCCTGCACGCTGTCACGCAGCTGCTTCCAGAAACCCTGCCTCTTCCAGCCTTTTTAATTGAGTGCCTGATTCTTGGTGCGGAAGTGTTTTTTCAGCACGCCAACCACGGCGCGTGTGGCGGCTTTCATGCCTGCCACCGGGCGCTGGAGCTCAGCGCCAAAGGCATTCAGCCGGGCTGCAATCTGGTCCAGATCACTGGTGATTTGCGTGGTCATCCTTGGCTCGGTTCATCGTGTACCACGCTTTGGGTCGTTGGACTTGCCGAGTATTCGCCAAGATAGCGGCACGCACTTCACGCGGTAAAATTGGTGGTGAGTTTTCCGGCGGATACTCATACTTTTCGCGCGTGCTTTTTAATGAGGTATTCATGCAGCATTTTCAATCTGCTCCAGATCACTGGTGATTTGCGTGGTCATCCTTGGCTTTTTTGGCGGGTGCTGATACGGCCACCGCTTTACGCCGTGACTTTAATTCACGACGAGCTACACGGATCTTCCCAGCGATGAAATCGCGGTTGGAAACGTCGTCTAAATAAGTCGTGCTAGTGCTCACAGTTTGATTCTCTCATAGGTTAATAAGCCCCGCAACTCTTCACTTAACCGCATCATGATCAGATGCCCGAAGGGCGAGACGAACGCAGTGAGCGAGTCAACCTGTGACGATCAGGAGCACACTGCCTTGCGGCAGGGGCGGGAGCGGGCGGAGCATGTTCACGGCTGGCAACGGTGCGGAGGCGAGGAGCTGCGCGACGAGCTGGGGAGGCCATCTTCGAGGTCGGATGCAGTGCAACGAGATAGTTCACTTGAAGATCAGCTTATCGCCCTGTTGTGCGAATGGTTGTCCATAAAGCAGCTTCCCATCGCTGATCGAATAAGGGAACAACACTTCCACCGAGTAATCACTCCGATGGTCTAAATTAACCTGAATAGCATCGACCTTTTCCGAGCCTCCAGGCGGCTTGATTAAAACATCGAACACAACGGCCGACGCCCTTATTTGTTGAGCAGCGGCGGCTTCCTTGAACCTTGTATTCAGGATGTCAATTAGCGTGCTAGACTTGGGATGATCTGTCCCTTCTTCCTTAGCCGAGACATGCGTGATGCTGCCGTCTTCATTCATTACTCCACCATAAGGGTAAAACTCCCCGTCATCGGTCAGCATTCGTTTCGCAATCGGCAAGACTTCGCACATCAAGGCTTCGCACTGCTCTTTTGGTGATGCTTCATTCATGATTTTATTGGGGGCCAATATCCTTTCGCCGCTCGATCTTTGAGCCACTGTTCAAAAGGGGTGCTGTGACTTTTGTTTTGTCTCCAGTGACGACGACAACTCCCACCAATCAGGAAGTTCGTCATTGTCGAAGTCTCCATCATTGAGGTAGGCGCTGCTGATTTGATGATTCAGAGTGCCAATGGAGCAGTCCGCGTAAAGCGGGCCTGAACTGGCTGTGGTGGATGTTTCCACGACGATGCCGTCTTTCAAGAATTCAATAATCTGTCCGGTCCGTCGGATCGCAAAAACGGTGGCGGCGGTGTAAGCGCCAACGGAAAGGTCCGTGGTGCTTTCCGGGCGCTGGACCTTGGCGTCAGTGGCGCTGAGAATGAAGGCGAATTCGAGGTCTGCCTCGGTGTTGCTGGTGGCACCGATGTTGTCAGCGTAAGTCAGGCCGACTGCCAGCATGTTCGGTGCAGCGGAGAAGGAGAGGACACCGTCGCCAGTGAGACTTTCCACACTTGTGGCATCTGCATTGAAAACACCAGTAGTGCCCGATGTCTTCTTCAAGCCTCCGGAAGAACCTGCCACCTGAGACGAATAACTGGAAAGGCTGGTCCAAGTGAGGGCTGTGGGGAGACTCACCTGCTGGAGGGGATCAGAAGCGTGCCAGTACTCCTGAAGGTTGGTGAACGTGTCACCATCGGCATGACCATTGGCTGTGAAAGCCTGTAGCTGTGCAAAGGTGGGCAGGCTACCATTGTTGAGGCGCTGAAATTGATAGATCTCCCAATCATCAGCCATGCCGTCTTCATCTACATCCCCCGTGTAGAGCCGTGCCGAAGTGATCTCGCTATTCAAGGCATAGAATGAGCTGTCCACGATCAACGGCACCGATGCAGGCACGCTGGAAGTGTAGTAAACAACCCCGTCTTTGAGATACTCAATCTGGCCAGCGACACGGCGGATGGTGAATCGGGTGGACGCATCGTAGGTTCCCAAGGCGGCTTTTGAGGCAGAAGTCGTGCTCCCTGTCCCCTCCCACACAGAGGCAAGACCTGGAGCTGCCGACGTGAGCTGGATCATGTATTCCAGATCATCTTCTGTCCGGTAGCCATTGTTCAATGTCAGTCCCACGGCCAAGGCGCTGCCAGGGTTGGCAGTGAAGGAAATCCGTCCGGTGTGGTAGATCGGCAGCGGCACCAGTGCTGGCGGCGGATCAATGGGAGATGGTTTTGAAGCGACGGCATCTGCGTTCCACGCGACGGCCCCCGAGGTTTTCTTCACTCCGCCCAGAGTGCCCGCTAACGTAAAGTAGCTCGCCGGATTCGTCTGCCAGAGAACGGTGGCGGGTTTGATCAAGGCCCGGAATGGGTGAGTGCCATCGTAATATTCATCCAAGTTTTGGACGCCATCACCATCGGGATCAGCAGCGATACCCGTCGCCTTGAAGGCTTCAATAGCCGCCAACCCGGAATTCGCGGCGAGGTAGGACAACTCCCATTTGTCTGGCATGCCATCCTCGTCAAGATCACCTGTGTAAAGTCTGGCCGTGGTGAGCTGCATGGCTTGTGGTGTGCTAAGCCAGCAGTTTGCATACAGCGGCCCGGAGCTTTTGAGGGCGGCCACATGCACCACGACGCCGTCTTTTATGAAACGCACCTGACCGGCCACCCGTTGGATGGCAAACCGCGTACTTGACGTGTAGGAGTTCAAAGGTGCCGCTGGTGTAAAAGCCGTTGGGTTTGCTTTGATGCTAAAGGTGCCGGTACCTGTGGTGATGAATGCCCACTCCACATCCGGCGTAGTAATGTTCGAAGCCGCCGGGACATTGGAGGTATTTAACCCCACCGTCATGCCTCCGCTCCCGGACACCTGAAAGTAAAAAAGGCCGTCTTCCAGGATGCTTTTGGAAGCATAGGCCCTGGCATTGTAGGTCGTCGCGCTGCTGGTTTTACGCAGACCGCCTGCGCTTCCAGAGAGATACTCCGTATTGAAGTGGTTTTCCCACACCAGATAACCCTGTTGGAACTGCGGATCGCTTGGAGAAACAAAGGCATTCGCCCGGCTCAAGGGATCTGCCGGAGATGTGCCACTCTTGAATTCGTCCATATTGCTGATGGTATCGCCGTCAAAGTCGCCAAAGGGACCCGAGGGTTGGAAAGCGATCAGATCACTCCAACCGTGGTCGGGTGGCAGATAGGTTCTCTCCCAGGCATCCGGCATGCCGTCTTCATCCAGGTCGCCAGTGTACAGACGTGCCATGGTGACCTGTGCCGTGGGAGAACTCAGCCAGACGCTGGCATAAAGCGGTCCATAACTATTGGCGACCGCTACATGCACAGGCACTCCATCCTTGAGAAACCGAACCTGGCCATCCACCCGCTCGATAGCAAAACATGTCTTCGCCGTGTAGGAGCCCAACGGTGCCGCCGGTGAAACAGCCGTCGTGTTTGGTTTGATGCTAAACGTCCCTGTACCTGTGGTGATGAACGCCCACTCCACATCTGTGCTGAGGGTGGAGGAATTCGAGGTGTTCAACCCCACCGTCATGATCGTGCCCGTTGAAACACGGAAGACAAACTTGCCATTCGTCTGGAGGGCTCTGGAGGCGAAGGCCTTGGCGTCGTAGGTGGCTGTTGTCCCTGGCGTTGTTTTTTCGATCCCGCCCACTGATCCTGTAATCAGATCAGTGTTCGTTTGTGATTGGTCCCGCAGCCACACGGTCGCATCCGCCCGGCTCAGTGAATCGGAAGCCGAGGTGTCGCTTTCAAACTCGTCAAGATTGCTGACACCGTCTGTATCAGCATCCCCGGAGGGCAGGAAGTCCACCACGTCATTCCACTGATGGGCAGGTGGAAGTTGCGCCTCCTCCCAGGCATCCGGCATGCCGTCCTCATCGAGATCGCCAGTGCCAATCAAGCAAGTTGTCATCTGGCTGCCTTGCTTGAAGAATCCACAGTCCAAACGCATGATTCCAGCACAGGCAAGCGTGGAGGAAATCGTGGTCACCGCGCCACCTGGACCCGGTTCTGTTTTGATAAACTGGACCAGAGATCCCGTGCGCTTGATGGTGAACTCACTGTCAGCCGTAAAGGTGCCCAGTGAGCCCACGGAGGTGGTACCATGGCAGGCTGCGGCAGTGCTGTCGGTCTTTAGCAAGATATTGTAATCTAAATCGGCTTGCGTTTCAGCTTGCGTTTCGAGCGTATCCTCCAGATTCAACCCGATGGCAAAGTTGCATAAAACACCAGGTGTGGCTTTGAAGACAACACGGCCATCCCGCAGGATATGCTTGCTCGCCACAGCCCCAGCCCATGTCGTCGATCCACCGGTAGGTTTCGTAATTCCCCCTTGAGAATTGAGTGTTAGATTCTGCAGACCAAGTGTTCCGCGATCCCACACAGCCGCCTGTAATTCAGGAGGCCTCTGCGCCAGCCCCACTGAAGCAAAAGCGAATAACAGGACCGACATCAGGGCCAAAAACATAAAAGAGCTACCACGTGTAAGCTGAATGGGATGTGGAACCGAAAAGTTCGTGGAAGGCTTATTTTTCATGGTGAAGAGCTGCTAACAGCAGTCAGCGTCTGCGAGAATGGGGGATCTGGAGGGGCTGCGCAAATTTAATTATTTACAATAGGTAACGAGGTTTTGGCTGGGAGTGCTCGGTTAATATTAAGACATATTTTTACAGCACTCCACTCATCGCACTGCTCGCAGAGCAAGGCTTAGACGAGCCGCAGCAGGGCGGGCTTCGTTGGGGAAGATCGCGGCGACGCGCGTGCGGCGTTTGAGTTTCTAGACCACACGCTCGATGGCGTTGCTGCTGCACACTCACAAGTTGACACGGGTGCCAGCTTAACAAGCTGTTACGCAACGAGGATCACAGGCTTGATCTGAACGTTTGCAGTCGAGTGCCGATGCATGCCGACCCGTGCAAGGTAATCTTTTTACGAGATCCTAAGAAAACTTGGGTTCGTGCCCCACCACGCAAATTCCATGAGAACGCAATTTTTTCGTTTCCCACTTTTTTGTTCCGAGACTGTGTTGAGTGTGGCTCGTTTTTGTGTCACAATCCATTGATTGTCAGTCTTTTGCAAACAGCTATCAGAGAGCTTAGTCCGAGCTCAGAGACGTGGAAATGATGGGAAAACACGACCGAGCTGTGCGAACCGGAGATACATGTTCCCGCCAGGCCATGCGGCTCCTCAGCGGCCAATGTGAACTCCGAGCCCGGCAATGAACACCGATGCTATCAATCGGTGATCGCCGAGTTCGCAGCATTTCAGCTTTTGCTGAATAGAGC
>CANJVS010000179.1 GCA_947477755.1 Verrucomicrobiaceae bacterium
ACAACGCATGGGAAAGAGGCTCGCAACCCCCGATGCGCACCCAGTTGGCCGACCCGTCATACGCAGCGCATGCACGACAGGCGGCCGCGCCGTCCTGGTTTTTCGAGCACAGCTTTGGACACCGTTGCGTCAGGGATGAAACATCGCGGCTAGTCGTCGCCGCCCGTGAGGGCGGCGCGGATTGAAACATGATTGCGCGAATCTGCGGGACACGCTCTGCAAGTCGCCGCCCGTGAGGGCGGCGCGGATTGAAACCGGCAGGGCGTCCGGTTCGGACAGGAGCAGCAGGAGTCGCCGCCCGTGAGGGCGGCGCGGATTGAAACTCGCGGCTCCGTGGAGTCTGCGCGAGGCATGACGGTCGCCGCCCGTGAGGGCGGCGCGGATTGAAACATACAATTCCAAGGTGTTTCTTCACTCTGTCCATCGTCGCCGCCCGTGAGGGCGGCGCGGATTGAAACTTAAATATACCAAACATTTTGTTGTGGTTGCGGGGGTCGCCGCCCGTGAGGGCGGCGCGGATTGAAACCAAGCATTGGCTCAAAACTTTTGAGCCCCGAGGCACGGCTATCAGGGCGTGCTGATGAGGTGGCCATCATCTGGCGGGTCCTTGCACGCTCTGATAGTCGTGCCGAGGCAAATTTTTGGAATGGAAGCAGGCTTGGGACGAAGGATGGGCACCGGCACAAGTGGCCCCCTTTGACCTTCGTCTTTCCATCGGCTCAAGGCCTAACCAACTCAGCTTTCCCGGACACCACCGGTGTGGCGGTGCTTTTTTCACCGAGCACATCCGGCAGTTCAGCCAGATTGAAGAAGCCGACCCCTTGGGTGAGATCTGGTCTTGTGATGAGCAGGCCGCTATAGGTCGCTGAGCGCAGGATTTTGGCGATGGGGGCGATGAGGTCGAAAGGATCGTTGTCCGAGAAGGCGAAGGTGCCAGTCATCGTGCCAGTGATGGCGTTCAGGGTGATGCGCACACTTTGGGGATTCACTGTGAGCAGCGTGGGCATGATGGCGGTGTTGGTCTTGGTGATTTGGAAGAGTTGATCCAGCGCGGGGGCGAGCGGCGGGCCGGTGAAATGAAGCCGGGCATTGTTGACCAGGGGGCCGGTGGCTGGCTGTGGATCCAGGCCGATGATCATCGAGCCGATGGCGGGCCGGGTGTAGCGCGCTCCGCGCACGGTCAGGGTGTGCAGCGGAATGCCGTCCTTGTAGCTGCGTGTGGTGCTGGTCACTGGTTGCGGGGCTTTGACCCAGCTCAGAGATCCGTCAACGAGTCCGGTCGTCAGTGTGACGGTGCTCCAACCCTGAGTGCTGCCGGTGTTGGCGTAGAGCATGGCATGAATGGAAGCCTGGCCTGCAGGGCCGAGTGTGGTGCTTCCTGTCAGGGTGGTGGCATCAGCGAGTTTGCCCGTCCATGTCACGATGCCGGTGGTTCCGAGGGTGAGTGTGGTGTGTCCGTGGCCCTGAGGATAGAGTGCCATGCCCACGAACCCGGCGGGTACTTCAAGCGCTGCGTTGTGGACGGTGGTGACTGGCACCGGTTTGATGGTGGCTGACCATGAGTTGCGCGCAGCGCTGAGACTGGCCTGATTCGTGCCGTCTGAGATGCTGCCAGTCAGTGTGCCAGTGGGCAAATCGAGCGTGAAGCTGCCGGCGAGCGGTGTGAGCAGAGTTCCCCGGGAAATGGAAAACGGTGTGGTCGGGTTGGCATTGCCTGCCAGGGCGTCGATGCGGCTGCTCCAGGCATAGCTTTTGGCTCCAAGGGTGACTAAGCCCGTGTAGGTTCCAGTGCTGGCGACGGTGATGGTCAGGCGGCCACCGAAGCCGGCATTGAGCGATGAATGACGTTCGACGAGTCCATTCCAGGTGCCACGCGCGCTGAGCGGGAAGTCCTCGACCTGCCAGTCGATTTGGACCGGGGGGCTGTTGCCGGCTAGATTTGAAGCCGTCACCAGCATCTTGTAATTCCCGATTCTGGTGGGCCGGCCTGAAAGCAGGCCCAACAAATTGAGGGTGACACCGGATGGCAGGCCTGTGGCGGTGAACTTGGTGGCTCCATTGTCGGCGGTGAACTGGGTGTTCACCACGCCGCTGATGACGCCATTGGTAAACAGTGGTGGTGTGACGACGGGCTTCAATCGCACGCTGATCGTGGACGGCAGTGTCTCGATGGTGTCGGGTGTTCCAGCCATGCCGATGACACAGGTGTAATCACCGGCTTCATCCGATTGCACATCGCTGATGGACAAGGTTTTTGTCGCTGTTCCGGTCACTTTGCTGGCATCCGGAATGGGCTGGCCATCGCGCAACCAAAGGTAGGAAAGGCCCGGTCCAGCGGCCGTGGTGGTGAGATTGAGCGTGGTTCCTTGATTCAGCGTCAGGGAGGGCAGGGTGCGATTGACCACTCCCACGCTCATGGTGTCCGAGGTGTCACTGCCGCCAAGATTGCTGACCGTGACCAAATAATCGCCCGCATGACTGGCATTGGCGGCTGCTGCGGCGAATGTTGCCGACGTGTTTGTGAGGGATTTGCCGTTCTGTGACCAGGCATAGTTCAAGGCTCCTCCGCCAGTCGCCTGCACGTTCAGTGAAAGCGGATCGCCCTCTTTGATCAGCAGCGGACTGGCAGTCTGGGAGGCAATCAAAGCTGGTTCGGCACTGGTGCCGAAAAGAGTCAGTGTGGCCGATCGGAAAGTGCCCGTATCGCCGACTGACAGATCCTTGATGGAGAGTGTCCAGAGCCCCTTTGCTGATTCGCCCCAGTTGCGCACGCTGCTGAAGACCCAGTCATCATAATCGATGCCATCGTCGGCACCTTCCCTGGTGGCGAGTGTGCTGACCGATCCTGAGGGTGAGGTGAGCTTGAGCTCAATATCGCCACGGTAAGCGTGCCACAGATTCAATTGGAGTGTGGCATGCTCGATGCGCATCGGGTCCATCGAGTTGAAATCAAAAACGATGTTGATGCCTGTCGTGTTGTTGTCCGGAATGCTGCGGACGGTGCTCGATGTCCTTGAGTCTTCGATCATCGGTCCCAGTCCTGTCCAGGTCGAGGCCATGGTCACGGCGGCTTGAGTGTCCACCTGCCCGCCACCGTAGGATTGGTGATGCTTGATGAGGTGCAGACCCGGGGATCCGCCATTGCGGGATACCCAGCCCGCATCCGTCGGGAAGATTTTAACAGAAGAGCGCAGCAGAATCTCTTTCACATCACGCCAGTTTAAATTGGGATTTGCCTGCAGCATCAGCGCGACTGCACCAGAGATGGCGGGTGCGGCAGAGGAAGTGCCGCCGAAGCTGTTTGTGTAATTCAGATCGGCGGGTTCACCCTCGCTGGTGCCTTTCTGATTGTAGCCGTCCGCTCCACGCAGATCCGTCGAGTAAATGGCGCGGCTGCCGCCGTTGCTTGGCGCCACGACGACAAGGTGTGAGCCCGTCTCGCTGTAGACTGTCAGCGCTCCGGTATTCGTCACGGCACCAACCGTGGTGATGAACATGGAATTGGTGCTGCCATCCTTTTGACCTTGCTCGCGATCATCCCGCCCATTCCCGGCAGACCAGACAAAAACGGTGCCCAGGCCTCCCCGTCCAGTCTCTGCGGAAGCGCGGCGTGCCGCCTCCATCAGAGGGCCCGCAGGAACGGTCTCATTGGCAAGCGCGCCGGTCCCCCAACTGCAATTCTTGATTTGGATCACATCTTCTCCACGCGACATCGCATCGGCATCCTCCGAGTCGTCGGTGGCGGACGAAATCAGTCTGAAACCGACAAGGGTTGCCTCTGGGGCAACGCCTGAAACGCCGATGCTGTTGTTGCCACGTGCTGCCGCCACGCCGCCCACGGAAGTGCCGTGATCATCATGAAATGCCGCCACGGGTGCCGGATTGGTATCCGGCGGAGTGTCATTCCAATCGTAGTGATTGGCGCTGTCCGCATTCGGGGAAAGGTCGGGATGCAGCAGATCCAGTCCGTCATCCACGATGGCGATCTTGATGCCCTGACCTTTGTAGGTGTCCCAGACGGTTGAGACATGCATGTCGACGCCGAGTTTTCCTCCGCCCTGGCCGGTGTTCTTTAAATGCCATTGTTGGGTGAAGAGGCTGTCGTTGGGCGTGAAATGAGCCACATGCTGACGCATCAGGAGCGGGCCGACCTGCCCGGTGGATGCGTCGCTGCCGAGTGCTGCCAATGCCGCAAGAGTGGCTTCAGGCCCTCCATTCACTGGTTCCACGATCATGCTTCCAGGCGCGTAATCGGGCTCACTGAGCAGTCGCAGCCCATGTGTTTTCAGGGCGGCCAATGTTGCCGTGCGGTTGTTGGTCTGCAGGTGAATGCGCTTGTGTAGGATCTGACGCGATTGCACCACGCCTTCACGCCCTTCGGGATACAACACCCAGCCCACCGCATTTCCGCCCAGTTTTTCCGCAGTCTGGATGAGGTGCTGCGCATCCGATTGCGGATTAATCTGACGCAGCCGGTTGTCCGTCGGAGCTGTCGTCACGTACAGTTCAGACAAGGACAGGCTGTAGCGTTGCACCCGCCCATCCGCCACCAGCACGAATGGCTTTCCGCTCATCAGATTTTCCAGGGCGTGCTGTTGATCCTCTTTCTTGAAGCTCCGCTTTTGCGCCGAGATCATGCCGTTGAGGTGCTGCCGCTTTACCGACTGCTTGGCTCCCTCTTCGCCATCGCCCGCTGAATTGCCGGATGAAGACAACCACCATGCCATCACCGCGCCGACCGCCAGAACGGCAGTCCATGCACCACGCATCAGGCTGGGGGAAATTTTCTTCATGGGTGTCCTCAGGGCGACTGCATCGACAGCATCTCAGGGTCACGGTTCAATCACAAGAGCTATTTGGCATGCCGCCGGTATTGAGAAAATGAACCACCACACGCAGAACAGCGGGCCGCCACATGATGTAAGTGTGATCTGCTTCCATGACATGGAATGCGGCTTCACCGGCCACATGCCCACCCTCCACGGTCACGATGCCATCGGATTCACGACCCAGCAGGTGATGAAAGAGCGTCAATAGAGGACGGCGGCCCATGATCACGGCCGTTTCAGGTGGCACGGGGCCGAGTTGATTTGGCGTGCTGGTTTCTCCGCTTCCGATTTCCTTGATCACGGGCCCGAGCAGCAGGTGAATCCATGGCCGGTCCGCCAGATGATCGGCGATTTCGCTGCCCTGGTTCGGTGGCGCCAGCATCACCGTTCGTCCGAGCGGAAAGGCCGTGTCCCGCTGGGCCGCCCAGGCACGAAAGACGATGCCGCCGAGCGAGTGCGTCACGAAATGAACTTTCGCTCCGGGCTCCAATTTCAATTCCGCCAGCGCGGGGTTTAAGAAATCGTTCACCGCCTCCGCCACGGTGATGCGCTGTGACGGGTAGCCCACATTGAGCACCTCAAAGCCGTGACTTCTCAGCCAGCAGAACAATCCCAACATGGACCGTCGGGAGCGCCCGAGGCCATGAATCAGCACCACATGATCACGCGTGGCGCTCATCACACAAAATCCGTGATCGAGCCGAAGTCCGCGTCGAAGAGCCGGCGGTAAGTGCGGAAGGCAAAGTTGTCCGTCATGCTCGCGACCCAGTCGCAGACCAGTCGTGCGCGGGTGATGGCATCGGGAGCCTTGGCGATCTCGGCCTCCACGGTGCCGGGCATCAAATGCAGACTGTCCTTCCCCTCGATGTAGCGTTTCTCCAGCACCTGGAAGAGGCGGGTCAGAATGAAGTCCGCCTTGTAATCGAGTTGCTGGAGTTGAGGGCTTTTGAAAACGAGTTCGAAGGCGATTTTTTTGTTCAGGGCCGACTGTGTCTGCATGGCAGGATCAATCTCCAGCTGATACTGATGCCGCCGTGTCATCGCGCTTAAAAAGGTGCTGGTGGGCACGAGTTTCGCGGCACGGATGTAGTCGCCGATGTGGCGGTTCAGGCGTGCCTCCACCCGCTGCTCCTTGATGGCTTTGCACAGAAACTCCACCTGCGCGGATTGCGCCGCATCCAGTGTCTTTGACTCTGCCCAGCGCTCCAGTTTGGTCACGGTGATGAAGCCC
>CANJVS010000180.1 GCA_947477755.1 Verrucomicrobiaceae bacterium
AGTCCGCAATCTGCGCAGCAAGACACAAATCAAAGACTTTGCCAGCTTCCCGAAGTTGGGAGAACTGCCCGATTGGGGCTTTGACGGCAGCTCAACCCGGCAGGCGCCCGGCGGAAGTTCCGACTGTGTGCTGAAGCCAGTGGCACTTTTCCCGGACAGCACCCGCAAGAATGGCGTTCTCGTCATGTGCGAGGTCTACAATGCCGATGGTACACCGCACGCTTCCAATGACCGTGCCACCATCCTGGATGATCCGGATTCCTGGTTCGGTTTTGAGCAGGAGTATTTCCTTTATCAGGACGGCCGCCCGCTTGGCTTCCCTGAAAATGGTTACCCGGCCCCGCAAGGCCCTTACTACACGGGCGTCGGATACAAGAACGTCGGCGACATCGCCCGTCAGATCGTCGAGGAGCACCTCGACATCTGCCTGGATGCCGGCATCAACCATGAAGGCATCAACGCCGAAGTGGCGAAGGGTCAGTGGGAATTCCAGATTTTCGGCAAAGGCTCCAAGACCTGTGCTGACCAGGTCTGGGTGGCCCGTTACATCCTGAACCGTCTTTGTGAGAAGTACGGAATCGACGTCGAGTATCACTGCAAGCCTCTGGGTGCCACCGACTGGAACGGCTCCGGCATGCACGCCAACTTCTCCACCAAGCACATGCGTGAAGTGGGCGGCGAAACCTACTTCCTCGCCCTCATGGCTGCTTTTGAGAAATATTGCGCTGAGCACATCGCCGTCTATGGCCCGGACAATCACATGCGCCTCACCGGTCTGCATGAGACCCAGTCCATCGATCAGTTCTCATGGGGCATCGCCGACCGTGGCGCCTCCATCCGCGTGCCGCACAGCTTCAAGAACAACGGCTGGAAGGGCTACCTCGAAGACCGTCGTCCAAACAGCCAGGGCAATCCTTACCAGATCGCCAGCCGCATCCTCAAAACGATCGCGACCGTGCCAACGAAGTGATTTGTCCCTGGTTTTTAAGCCAGTGATTCAACGAGCACCGCCTGGAAACAGGCGGTGCTTTTTTGTCGGCATCACGGCCATTGGTGCCAATGAAAACGCCCTGAGTTTTGAAGTCAGGGCGTTCGGGTGATGTTGAAATCAGCGGATGAGAATCTCCGCGTTCCGCTCAGGGCAGGGGCCGGATCCAAATGTTGCGCAGACGGATCGGAGGATCGTTCTTGTGGTCCTGAAGGCGGATCGGGGCTTTGGCCGGGAAGCTGCCGCTGTAGTCCGTGATGTTTTTGTGCTTTGTCGGCCCCATGATCTTGGTGTGGTTTTGCACGCAGACACCATTCACAAACGTGGTCACATAGGCGGGTTCGATGACTTTGTCCCCGTCAAGCTTGGGCGCGGTGAAGACGATGTCATACGTCTGCCATTCGCCGGCTTTTTTGACGGCATTCACCAGCGGCGGCGTCTGGCCGTAAATGCAGCCGGTCATGCCGTCGGCATAGGTCGGGTTGTTGTCGCAGTCGAGCATCTGGCACTCATAGCGATCCATGAAAAAGGTGCCGCCATTGCCCTTCTTTTGGGAGTTGCCCTTGGTGTGAGGTGCGCTTTTCCACTCGATGTGGTACTGGCAGCTCGCGAACTCCTGCTTGGTCCAGCAATCGCCGCCTTCGACAAGCAGTTCACCATTTTCGATCTTCCACGGGCATGGCACCATCTCTCCGGTTTCCTTACCCTTGGCGTCCTTTTTCTTCGACTGAAGGGCGTCGGCATTGGTTCCATCAAAGATGATGATGGCATCCGCCGGGGCATCTCCGAGTCTTTCTCCCGGCTTCACGGCCTTGGGGCGGGGTCGATCAATGTCATGAACCTTCCACTTCGTGCCGGGAATGACCGGCGTGTCGGAATAACCAATGGGCGACGGTTTGTCGTCTGCGGCAAAGGAGGCCGTGCTGCTCAGGGCGAGCATGATCAGGAGTCTGGATGTGTTCTTCATGGAGAGAGCGTCCAAACGAGCACGCCGGGGCGATGTTGCAAGCGTGGTGTGATTCGTACAGGCTCAAGGCGCGGATGGGCTGATGAGCGCTTCCTGGCCATTGCGGAAAGCCGTCACCGCCACGCCGTTTTGAGTCACCGCAACATTCACGCTGCCGCAGACTTCGAGATCGAAGAGATGGATTTGACGCGTCGCACAGAAATCACGCACCCGTTGCGGCAAAGTTTGTTCAGGGAAACGCGAATCGCTGGAGCTGATGACCACCTTTGGGTGCGCTGCGATGAGCAATTCGGTCAGGCCTGAGATGTCAGCCGAGTGCTGGCCGCGAATGAGGATGTCACAGGTCGGATCCAGATGACGCTCGATGAGTTTTTTCTCCGTGATGAAGCCCGCATCCCCAAGCCAGAGCGCACGCAACCGGCCGAGCTGCATCATGAGCACGAGCCCACGGTCATCTGCCTTTTCGTTCTGATCCGAGAGCATGGGATGCAGGACGGTCGCCGAAACCGGCAAGGGGCCGTCAGGCTGAATTTTAATGACATCCTCCATGCGGTGGCGATGCCAGCCAAGAGTGTCCACCGGCACCCGGTTTGCCAATTGATGAATGCTCGCAAAGGAGGGATCCAGCGGCCATGGCTCATGCACGCTGGTATGCAGCCGCGGTGCACCGACCTGATAAGCCAGGTCGGCGGCACCCACATGTGAGATGTCACTGTGCGTGAGGATGACGCCATCGAGATGATTGATGCCCTGATGCCGGAAGAAGGGGCGCAGGACACCGCGCCATGAGCGGACATTGCCGGTGTCGATCAGCCATTGGGCATTGCCTGCCCGCAGATGACTGCTGGCACCGCCGCCGGGCAGATCAAACACGCGCAACTCAACCGGCGGCGGCTCTTTTTCAAAGCGCAGATCAAGTGTGAAACTCGCCAGCGGCAGCGAAGAAAACCAGCTGGCCAGCACGACCATCAGACGTGCCAGCCAGGCATTGACGATGTTTGCCAGCACCTGTCCCGTGCTGAATCCAACCGCGGCGCAGCACACGCTGACGCAGGATGCCGTGATGCTGAAACCGGAGATCGGCACGAGAAGCAGGTTCGCCACCAGACCCACCGGGGTCACGGTTCGGAAATGTCCCAGCATCAATGGCAGGCTGCCAATCCAGGCGGCCAGTGACACGCAGGCCAGGCTTGCCAGAGACTGCCGCGACCAGGCCGCGAGGCGTTGCCTTGGGCTCGCCAGTTGCGGCGGAAGAAATGGATCCAGCTCCGTCCAGGGATTCAGGGCGGCCAGCATCGGCGCGGCAAAAAAGGCGATGGCCCAGAGCACGAGGAAGGAAAGCTGGAAACCGGGTTGGAACAGTTGGTGCGAATCATAAGCCAGCAGGATCAGCAGCGCGGCGCCCAGGCTGTTTTGCACGGAGGATTTGCGATTCCACCAGGGGGCGATCAGCACCAGTGCGATCATGAGAGCCGCCCTTGCCGCGGAGGGCCGCCAGCCGGTGATGTAAGCATAGCCAAACACGATCAGGATCAGCAGGCCGACCGCGCGTGACTTCCCCACGCCTAACCAACGAAGCATAAACGCCGCCACACCCGCGAGCATCACCACATGAAGTCCGCTGACGGCAAAAATATGCAGGGTTCCACTGTTGCGAAAGGCGTCCTCAATGTCTTCGCCCGCCGCATCTGACACCCCGAGCGCCATCGCCAGCAGAACCGCCGTGTCCTGCTCCCGTGTTTCGAGACCAAGCGCAAGGACATGGCTGATCCATTGCCGCGAGTCCTCGGCCCAGCGCAGCAGATGGAATTCAGGTGACCAGCGTTCAGGTTTGATGAGCTGCAGCGAATGTGCCTGAACCAGCGCCACACAACCCATGCGCAGGCCATACTCAGCGGGATCAAACTGCCCCGGATTCTGTGGCAATCGCGGCAGTTCAAGCATGCCATCAAGCTCATAGACGCCGGGTTCAGTGAGTTGAAACCCCTGTGGCAGAGTGACCTTCACCTGCGCGTTGATTGGCCGGTAAGCTCCTGAATTCCCCCAGCGAAGTTCAGTGATCTCGCCGACTGCCCGCGCTTCATCCAGTCCGGCCCCATCTGTCCACGGATACAGCCGCGCTTTCACACCCACGGGATTGGGGAGGTTGGGCATCGCGAGCAGTTGCTCACGCAATGGATGAAAAAACGTCTGCTGCAGGTGCCAGCCATGAAGCGTCATGAAGATCACAAACACGAACGGCAGCCAGCACAGCAATGTGCGCCGCCGCCAGCCAATCCATAGCGTGACGGCAATTGCGGGCAGCAGCAGAGGGTTCCATTTCAAATTCAGCCAGTCCGCCATGATGACAGCGGCAACCGCGGTCAGCCCAAGCATCGTGAGCGGATTCATCCGCCACCATCGATTCAGCCATGCCCGCAGATCGAAATGCCGTGCAGTGATTGCCGGAGGCGGTCCGGGCTGATCAGGCATCACGCCCCCTTTTGTTTGGCGGGCTTTCGTCGTCGGTCTCCCCGGATTCATCCTCTTCTTCGGCGACATCCTCAGGGCGTATTTTTTCCCCTGGAAAATAAAGAGAGGTGGCCAGAGCCTCAACGATCCACGGCAGCAAAAACTTCACCGTCAGCAGTCCGGTAATGGCGCCTGCAAAAATGAAATAGATCAGCATCATGCCGGGATCGCCTTCCACCTTTCGCCAACCCGTGTAGGCGATTAGGAAAGCCACTCCGATGAGGCTCAATCGAATGATCCATCTGCGCTTCATGTGCTCATGCTAACACGCCGGCACGCGGCATGAAAAATGGTTTCTTTATCGGCGGCGCAATCGCAGCCAAAGCAACGTGATCCCAAGTGTGCCGGCAAACCACCACGGCCACCAAGTCAGGCTGGCGGCAAACACGCGCGGATCTTCCGTCGGCAGATGCAGCCGGCCGGACAGCCAGTGTGTGTGCCAGCCGAAGAGCAGTGTCATGCCTCCGTAGGCCAGGTTCATGGTCAGGCCGCGGAAACTGAGAGCAGTGGCGCGGCGGGTCGAGTCCACCACCGCATTCAGGTAGTGGGAAAGGAAAAATTGCAGGAAGCGCATGCCCAGCATCAGCGGCATGATGAGCGCCACTCCGGCCCATCCAGGCTGCGGATGCGCGGCGCTCTGCAGACTCGCAAAAATCACCACGGCCAGACAGGTGAAATTTCGCGCCAGCGACCAGCGCTCGGTGCTGCGCTCCATCAGACCGACCGTCATCAGGCCAAGCACCGAACTCACGGTGCCGATCACGCCATACCAGGCCTCGCTGATGCCGACGAGCCGGTAGAAATTGCTCGCCACAGTGAGGAAGAGCCGGATGACGCTGTCGAACACCAATCCCAGAAGAATGATCGAGAAGGCCGCCTGCGTATTCCAGATCCAGCGACCGGTTTCCACGATGCCGCGATACGCTTCGCGAACCCGATCCATGAGCGATCCGGTCACCGCGGTTTCTGAAGCCGGCACTTCCTTCATTCGCAGGCAGACGATGAGACAGGCGATGCCGGTGAGAAAATTCAGAACGAGCGGGATCTTCATCGTGAGGGCGCGGTCAATGCCTGCAATGCCAAACCAGCCAAGCAGAGATGAAACGCGCGTGTGATCGTAGAGCACCGAACCGCTGATGGAAGACACGATGAAACCAAGCGCCATCGCCCGGCTGAGCCGCCCCATCACCTTTGGCCAGAGCGAGGCGCGTTCGGTTTCGGGCAGCGAATCATAGGCCAGTGCTTCATCGGCACCGCTGGCGCAGGCTTCCGCCGCGCCGCTGAGGATGCGGTTCAGCACGAAGAGCCAGAGCACCGCCTCATGATTGCCGACTGGCATGAGACAAAGCACCGACATCTCCGCCACCATGAGCCAGCCTGCGATCACCACGAGCTTTCGCCTGCCAAACTGATCCGCCAGCGCACCCGACGGCACTTCCAGCAAAACGATCGTGATTGCCCAGATCACATTCAGCGCGGCGAACTCGCCGATGCTGAGTCCCAGATCCAAAAACAGAATCGTGAAGATCGGGTAATAGAACCGGCAGTTAAACAGCAGGCGGAACCAGATGAAG
>CANJVS010000181.1 GCA_947477755.1 Verrucomicrobiaceae bacterium
CACAAAATGAACAGCCGATCCTGCGAGCGCATCAACGGCTTCCACGTCATCCTCAAAGGTTACCTAGCGATGGCCGCAGGGCTGGCGGGCGATCAGTGGAATGAGGGTGACGTGTCCTGCTCCGTGGTGCGCCGGGTGATGCTTCCCGATGCATTTCTGGCGATGGATGGTCTGCTCGAAACAACACTCACCGTGCTCAATCAGATGGAGGTCTTTGACGCTGTCGTGGAGCAGGAGTTGATGCGTTATCTGCCCTTCCTGCTCACCACCACGGTGCTCATGGAAGCGGTCAAAACAGGTGCCGGTCGCGAAGCCGCGCATGAGGCGATCAAGGAGCATGCCGTGCAGGTCGCCAAGGACATGCGCACCGGTAAGGCGGCGCACAACGACCTCTTCACCCGTCTCGGTGCGGATGCCCGATTGGGATTAAGCGCCGAAGCCTTTGAAAAACTTGTCGAACAAGGTCGCAACAACATGGGCGATGCGCCGCAGCAGGTGGATTACTTTGTGGAGCGCGTGGGTAAATTGACCTCCTCGCACCCGGAGGCGGCGGCATATCAGCCCGGCGCGATCCTCTGATCGCCGACCTTCATCAAGGCTTTTCCATTTCTCATCCGTTTACGCCGGCAGGCGGATTTGGATGAGCAAAATCGCTGTCCCTGAGCGCCACTCAAGTGGCCAAAGCCTACCTCAATGGCTACAGTAAAGCCGCTTTTGATCTTGAGCTTGTCCGCATCGGTTCGTTCATCATCCCCAAACAATCACTGAGGGGAAAGCGTCAGCACCAGGCGTGTGGAAAGTGAGTCCTAGTCCAGCACGGGATTACTCTCCACCAGCGCATAAACTTCGACCGGTTCCGGCTGGCCTTTGACCATGTGGACGCCGACGTTTTTGTAGTGCTGCAAGCCTTCCTCCCACCCCTCCATGAAGGAAGAGCTGACGAGCACAGGCACTTGCAACTTGCGGGTCAGACTTTCGATGCGGAAAGCGACATTCACGGCCTCGCCAACAGCGGTGTTCACTCCACGTCCCATGGCACCAAGAGCCACTTCGCCGACATGCAGGCCGATGTGGCAGTGAACTTCGAGGTTCATCTCCTCCTTCATCATTTTACGCACCGGAGAGTCGGCGGCATCAGAATGGCTGAGCAGGCGCGCAGCCTCAGTGGCCTTGACGCGGGATTCAAGGCTGTCCCCCTGCCAGTAGGCAAAGACACCATCACCGATGAATTTGTCGATAATGGCTCCGCGCGCTTTGAGCACCAACGTGCACTGCGCATACCACTCCCTCAGCATGGCGGCCACTTCCTCTGGACTAAGCTGGGCGGAGATGTTGGTGAAATTCCGCAAATCACCAACGAGCAAAGTGGCCTTCACCGTTTTCATCGGCAATGCCACCGTGTGCAGCATGTTGCTGCTGCTGCTGGTGTTGCCGAGATGATCGCCCTCATCCGTTTCAAAAATAAACAGGCAGGTGCCGATCTGAATGCGATCTCCATGGCGCAGGGCCCTGGCCGTGGTCACCGCCACGTCGTTCACGAAGCTGCCATTGGCGCTTCCAAGGTCGGAGACCCAATAAAGATTGCCATCCCGGCGGACTGTGGCGTGCTGGCGGGATACTCCGGCATCCGTAAGGCGGATGGTGGCGTCAGGGCTGCGGCCAAGGAGATTGTAGTCCTCCAGCGAGTACTCCAGTCCTTTGTCGTGCTGTCTCAGAAATGCGGGCATGATATTTTGGCAGGATTCTTTTCAAGCAACTGCCGCGCAATAAGTCAAGCTCAGGCGCGGAAGATTTCCGAAATCGACACATAGTACGCCAGAATCGTGCCGAAGAGTGCATCAAACACATGTGAGCTCTGGCTTGCGTCCCCTCGCTGACTGGGGATGCTCCGCCACCCAAATCATGCCAACCACCCTTTACGACCAACTTTGCGCCACCGTGCGCGAGGTATCTTTGATCAGGTCCGCTGAATCCGCCCTTTCATGGGATCAGGAGACGCACATGCCGGACAAGGCACTGACTTTTCGCGCCCACCAAATGTCCTGGCTCAGTGGCAAAGCTCACGCGATCGCCACGGGACGCATGATGCAAAAACTCCTGGATAAGGCGCAGTCCACAAAATTGCGCGACCCCAAAGCGGCGGCGAACCTGAAAGTGCTGATCCATGACTTTCAGCGCGAGGCAAAAATCCCGGGCAAACTTGTCGTGGAAGAAAGCGAGTCCGCCTCTCATGCCAAGCATGCCTGGATCGAAGCGCGAAAACAGTCAGACTTCGCCACCTTTGCACCGCATTTGGAAAAGATGCTTGGCATCGCCCAACGCAAAGCGGATCTCTGGGGTTATGCAGAGGAGCCGTACGATGCGCTGCTGGAAACATACGAGCGCGGCACCCGCACGCGCGAAGTGGCGGCGCTGTTTGCCAAGCTGAAGCCTGATCTCACCCAGATCGCACGCGCAGCGGTCGAGCGTGGAAAGTCCATCAAACCCAATCTGCTGCGCGGCCACTATCCGGTCGCAAAACAGCAGCTGCTCAATGCTGAAATCGCGGCAAGCATTGGTTTCGATTTCAAGGCGGGGCGCATCGACACCACGACCCACCCCTTCTGCACCACTCTGGGACCGCGTGATGTGCGCCTGACGACGCGCTACGATGAGAAAGATTTCACCTCATCACTCTTTGGAGTTCTGCATGAGGCCGGACATGGGCTCTACGAGCAGGGCTTGCCGGAAAGTGACTTCGGGCTGCCCTCAGGCCGCGCCTGCTCTCTTGGCATTCATGAGTCCCAGAGCCGGCTTTGGGAAAATCACGTGGGACGCTCACGGCCATTTTGGCAAAGATGGTTACCGCGCGCTGCGGAGATATTTCCGCATTTGCGGAAGATCAGCCTCGAAGACTTCCTAGCCGCCATCACCCGCGCCGAATATTCCTTTATCCGGGTCGAGGCCGATGAGGCCACCTACGACCTGCACATCCTGCTGCGTTTTGCCATCGAGCGGCGCATGGTGAGCGGGAAGCTGGCGGTCAAAGATGTTCCGGAGGCGTGGAATGCTGAGTTCAAAGAACTCTTCGGCATGTCGCCACCTGATGCGGCCCATGGCTGCCTGCAGGATATCCACTGGAGCATGGGCGGGCTCGGCTACTTCGCCACGTACACGCTGGGTAATCTGAACGCAGCCCAGCTTTATGCCACGGCACTCAGGCAGCGCCGCATCGCCTCCGCCATTGAGCTTGCTGATTATGCACCGCTGCTGAACTGGCTGCGGGAAAAAGTCCATGTGCATGGTGGCGCGCCGCTGCCTGGTGAAATCATGCAAGGCGCGACCGGAAAACCCACCGATGCGCGGCATCATTTAAAACATCTGCGCGAGCGCTTTGTTGGCTGAGTCGTTGAAAAAAACCTTGCCAATCCAGCCGCACACCGCTCAACACTGACCATGCCAAAACCACCGCTCATCGCCCGCCAGAACCGCCACAGCTCCCCGGCATCCGGGATGCCGCAAATCTATGAAGAGGGCGATCTGCCAATGCTGCTCGAAGATCACGAATCACCGCTCGTGCTCGTGCTCGATTGCATCCAGGACCCGCACAATCTCGGTGCCTGCCTGCGCACGGCGGATGCGGCGGGCTGCACCTGTGTCATCATGCCCAAGGACAAATCAGCGCCGATCAGCGAGACCGTCCTGCGCGTCTCCTGCGGTGGGGCTGAAAATGTCCCGCTCGTTCGTGTCACCAACCTGGCACGCGCCATGGATAAACTAAAAGATCTGGGCATCTGGCTCGTGGGCACGGCAGATGAAGCCAAGCAATCCATTTACGACATCGATCTCAAAGGCGGTATTGGCATCGTCATGGGTGGCGAGGGAGAAGGAATGAGGCGCCTCACGGGCGAGCACTGCGATTTCCTCGTGCAGATCCCGATGCAGGGGAAAGTGCCTTGTCTGAACGTCTCCGTGGCCACCGGTGTCTGCCTCTTCGAAGCCGTGCGCCAGCGAGTGAAGAAGTAAGGAACGTCTTTTGCAAAAGAATCCCCGGTGTGTATGCTCGCCACACTTCAATCAAAGAGTCCCCCCTAATCTCTCATGTCCGACGACCCAACCCCCCGTAACGAAAGCCCGAACCGGCGCAATCAAGAGCCGCAGTTCAATTGGAAAGGTTTTCTCCTCCTTGCTGTCGTCGTGCTTCTCGTCGGCTCCGGCCTCATGGTGGGCAAGGAGGCCACGCGCGCTCAGGAAATCACATACAAGCAGTTCAAGCAGTATGTCGAAAACGATTTGATCGACAGGACAGAGGACCTGAAACTCATCCAGCAGGACACCACCTCCGCTGAGATCATCGAAGGCTATGTTTTAAAATCAAAGCCAAGTGGAGCGGCTGCGGCTGCCCCAATTCAGGAGATCGCACCACCACCCGTCACACCCGGTGCCACGCCTGGAGTGGTCAGGAAGAATTCGGTGAAGTTTCGCGTCCCGGTGAGCATCCAGTATCAGAAGGAGGAGCTTCAGGCCCTGATGAACAAGCACGGGCTGGTGCTCGCACCGGTTTATCAAAACGATCAGTGGAGCGCGTTGCTGTTCTCGATGCTGCCGATTCTGCTGCTGCTTTTCCTGCTCTACTTCCTCGTTCGTCAGCAGATCAAAACCGCAGGTCGCGGAGCCATGAGCTTTGGCAAAAGCCGGGCCAAAATGCTCTCCCAGGACCGCAACAAGGTCACTTTCAAAGATGTGGCTGGCGTGGAAGAGGCCAAAGAGGAAGTCTCCGAACTCGTCGAGTTCCTCCGGGATCCAAAGAAGTTCCAACGACTTGGCGGCAAAATCCCCAAAGGCGTGCTCATGGTCGGCTCCCCGGGCACAGGCAAGACGCTCCTCGCCAAGGCAATCGCGGGTGAGGCCGATGTGCCATTCTTTAGCATCAGCGGATCTGACTTTGTGGAAATGTTCGTGGGTGTCGGTGCCAGCCGTGTGCGCGACATGTTTGAACAGGGCAAAAAGAATTCCCCGTGTCTCATCTTCATTGATGAAATCGACGCCGTGGGCCGTCACCGCGGTCATGGTATGGGTGGTGGTCACGATGAGCGTGAACAGACTCTCAATGCCTTGCTCGTCGAAATGGATGGCTTCGACACTCAGGAAGGCATCATCATCATCGCCGCGACCAACCGCCCCGATGTACTCGATCCCGCGCTTCTTCGCCCTGGCCGCTTCGACCGTCAGGTCACCGTCAGCCTGCCGGATGTCAAAGGCCGCGAAGAAATCCTCCGCGTCCATGCCAAGAAGGTGAAGCTCAGCGAGAGCGCTGACCTTTCCAAGGTATCGCGCGGCACACCCGGATTCTCCGGGGCTGAACTGGCCAACGTCATCAATGAAGCCGCCCTCCTGGCCGCCCGCCGTAACCTCAAATCCATCGGCACGCCCGAACTCGAAGAAGCGCGTGATAAAGTCCGCTGGGGCCGCGAACGGCGCAGCCTCGCCCTCAGTGAGAAGGAAAAGGAAAACACCGCCTATCATGAAGCGGGTCATGCCATCCTGATCGAGGTTCTCGAGCACACCGATCCCTTGCACAAGGTCACCATCATCCCGCGCGGCCCATCCCTCGGCTCCACCATGTGGCTGCCGGAAGAGGACAAGTTCACACATCGCAAAAGCGAACTGCTCGACGACCTCGTCGTCGCCATGGGCGGACGTGTGGCCGAGGAAATCCAGTTTGGAGACGTCACTAATGGAGCCATGGGAGACATCCGTCAGGCCACCAACATCTCACGCAGCATGGTCTGCGCCTGGGGTATGAGTGAAAAAATGGGAATGGTGGATTACGGCGGTGACGGTGAACAAGCCGTCATGGCACCTGGCCGCAGTCGTAACTACAGCGGAGCCACCGCCCAGAAGATCGATGAAGAAGTCAAACGCCTCATTGATGAAGCCTACAGCAAGGCCAAAGACATCCTTCTCAGCCACAAAGACAAGCTCGACGCCATCGCCCAAGCCCTGCTCGAATACGAGACCCTTGACGGCATCCACATCAAAGAAATCATGCAGCACG
>CANJVS010000182.1 GCA_947477755.1 Verrucomicrobiaceae bacterium
ACCGCGCGCATCGGCAATGCCTTCGGGCCGATCATGGTGGCCTGGTTCGCCACCCTCGCCGCGCTTGGCATCATCAATATCAGCAGCTATCCCGGCGTGTTTGCATCGCTGTCACCGCATCACGGCATCAACTTCCTGCTGCATCACGGGCATGACAGCTTTGTTCTCATGGGACTGGTCCTGCTCGCCGTCACCGGCTGTGAGGCCATGTATGCGGACATCGGTCACTTTGGCCGCCCGCCGCTGGTGAAGAGCTGGTACTTCATTGTATTGCCGGCCCTCATGCTCAACTACCTCGGCCAGGGCGCGCTCGTGCTTTCCGATGTCAAAGCGTCGCTGCAACCCGGCTACCATCACTTCTTCAGTCTGGTTCCCCAGGCCGCCCTCATCCCGGTCATCCTGCTCGCCACCGCCGCCACGATCATCGCCTCCCAGGCCATGATCACCGGGGTGTACTCTCTGACCCAGCAGGCGGTTCAACTTGGCTACCTGCCGCGCTTAAAGATCATCCACACCAATCCGGATGTGCGCGGCCAGATCTACATGCCGCAGGTGAATTACCTGCTGATGGTCTCCTGCCTTGCGCTCGTCTTCCATTTCGAGTCCTCCACCAATCTCGCCGCCGCCTACGGTCTCTCGGTCGCTCTCGACATGACTTTTACGAGCCTCCTGTTCTTCCTCGTCGCGCGGGGTGTCTGGCAGTGGCCGCTCTGGAAAGCCGCCATCCCGGTGGTGATTTTCCTCATTCCTGAAATTGGCTATGTCTCGGGCAGCCTGCTCAAGTTCATGGCCGGTGCCTGGTTCCCGCTCGTCATCGGTCTCTCGATTTGGGTCATCATGAAAACCTGGACGGATGGCCGCGCCATCCTCTTCCAGGCCATGCAGCGCGGACGCCTGCCCGTGCAGTTCCTCATCGATGAAATCGGAAAGGGTCGCATCATCCGCGTGCCCGGAGCCGCGGTCTTCATGTCAGCCAGTGCCGATGGTCTGCCTCTGGCGCTGCTGCACCATTTGAAGCACAACAAAGCTCTGCACAAACAAGTCATCCTGCTCACCGTCCGCTTTGAGGAAACGCCATACGTCCACAATGAAAACCGCCACACGGTGGAGGAACACTGCGAGGACTTTTACCGGGTCGTTCTGCGTTATGGCTTTGCCGAGTCGCCCGAAGTTTTTGATGATCTGATCCAGGCGCTCCAAGACAAAACGAAAATCAAGAAGGGCGGCGTCACTTTCTACCAGAGCCGCGAGATCCTGCTGACCAATGGCCCCGGCAAAATGGCCCTGTGGCGCAAGAAGCTTTTTGTCACGCTCAGTCGCATTTCACGTCCCGCCACCGGTTACTTCGACCTGCCGCCGCGACAGGTTTGTGAGCTTGGCATCCAATTGGAGGTGTGAGATTGCGGGTTGTCTGCGGGCCAGTCCCGCCAACCGAATCCCTCCCCGTGATGCCGGGGAATAAGCATCAGACAGACAGGCTGCTTGCCATTCCTGGAAAACCGCCCACCTTTCCGGCCCTTTTTTAACCCGTCCGAATTGTGAGCCAATCCCACCCAACTGACGATCTCCGCGTGGCGGAGATCCTGCCGCTGATCCAGCCGGCACTTCTCATGCATGATCTCCCGCTGAATGAAGCAGGGGCAGCTTTTGTGGAAAGCTCACGCAGACAGGCTGAAGCCATCCTCAATCATCGCGACGACCGCCTGCTAGTGGTCACCGGACCGTGCTCCATCCATGATCACAAGTCCGCGCTCGAATACGCCACCCTGATCCAGCAGGCACGGGAAAAATACGGCGCCGATCTCGAGATCTTCATGCGCGTCTATTTTGAAAAACCGCGCACCACGGTCGGTTGGAAAGGGTTCATCAATGACCCGCACCTCAACGAAAGCTACGACATCAATGCCGGTCTGCGTGAAGCACGCGGACTCTTGATCGAACTGACCCGCATGGGGGTACCTGCCGGCACCGAGTTTCTCGACGTGATCACGCCGCAATACATCGCCGATGTCGTCTCCTGGGGTGCCATCGGCGCACGCACCACCGAGAGCCAGGTGCACCGTCAGCTTTCCTCCGGCTTGTCCATGCCGGTCGGTTTCAAAAACGGCACGGATGGCGGTATCCAGGTCGCTCTCGATGCCATCCAGGCCGCCGCCGGCCAGCACTGCTTCCTCTCCGTGACGAAGGATGGCGTGGCCGCCATCGTCAAGACACGCGGGAACGAGTCCTGCCACGTCATCCTGCGCGGTGGCAAAGCAGGCACCAATTTCGACGCCGCATCCATCGACACCGTCGTCAGCCAGCTCACCGCACGCGGCCTGCCAGCCAGCGTCATGGTGGATTGCAGCCATGGCAACAGCCTCAAGGACTATCGCAAGCAGCCTCTCGTCACCGAGTCGATCTCCGACCAAGTCGCCCACGGCAGCAAGGCCATCACCGGTGTCATGATCGAAAGCCACCTCGTCGAAGGCCGCCAGGATGCCAAGCCCGGCCAGCCGCTGACCTATGGCCAGAGCATCACCGACGCCTGCGTCAACTGGGCCACCACCGAGACCATGCTCGACCAGCTCGCCGCCGCCGTGCGTGCCCGGCGCGCTTAGCCCCACCTCCGCATGCTCACTTCCTCCACCGCTCGTGATGTCATCCAGCGCATGGCTGGCTGCCGCATCCTCGTGATCGGTGATGTCATGCTGGACCACTTCATCTGGGGTGCCGTGCGCCGCATCTCACCCGAGGCACCCGTGCCGATTGTCGAAGTCACCAGGGAAACCACCTTCCCCGGCGGAGCCGCCAACGTCGCGCGCAACCTGTCCGCCTTCACCCCGCACGCCTATCTCATGGGCCGTGTCGGCAAAGACAGCGCCGCCGGTGAACTGCGCCGCCTTTTGCATGGCGAGGGCGTCAACACCGAACCGATGCTGGAGAGCGACACCCTGCCCACCATCTCAAAGACACGCATCATCGCCCGTCAGCAGCATGTGGTGCGCGTGGATCGTGAGACGATTGAAAAACTCTCGCCCGGCGAACTCAAGCTCATCACTCAGCGCCTTGAAACCATGCTGCCCGGGCTCGATGGCGTGATCATTGAGGACTACGGCAAAGGCTTCGTCACCCAGGACTTCGCCGATCAGGTGCTCGGCCTCTGCCAGGCCGCCGGCAAGCTCGTCTGCGTCGATCCATCCCCGCACAATCCGCTGAACTGGAGCGGTGCCTCGCTGGTCAAGCCCAACCGCCTCGAAGCCTTCGCCGCCGCTGGCGTTCAGGATCAGCGCAGCCCCGGCCCGCCTTTGCAGGACACGCGCCTGCTCGAAGTCGGCGGGAAACTGCTCGATCAATGGAACGTGAGCAAAGTGCTCATCACGCTGGGTGAGCAGGGCATGATCCTGTTTCAGCGCGACTGCCCTCCCCACCACATCCCGACCCGTGCCCGCGAGGTGTATGACGTCTCCGGTGCGGGTGACACCGCCATCGCCTTCCTCACCCTCGCGCTTGCCGCCGGCCTCAGCGCCGAAGACGCCGCCGACCTGGCCAATCACGCCAGCGGCATCGTCGTCGGCAAGCTCGGCACCGCCCGTGTTATGCAGGACGAACTCCAGCAGGCTTTCGAAGACTGATTCGTCCCCCTGCTGCCCAGGAACCGCCGACTGAACCACCCGACCCTCACGATCCCATGATGCAGACACCCGACCTTGCCACCCTTCTCTCCCATCACGTCGCAGGCCATCTCAGCGCCGTGAACGCCCTGGAGCAGGACGCCGGCGTGATTCAAAAGATCGCCGCTGCCTGGATCGATGCCCTGTCGGCAGGAAAAAAGATCCTCTTCTTTGGCAATGGCGGCAGCGCGGCCGATGCCCAGCACCTCGCCGCCGAACTGTGCGTGCGTTATCGCATCAATCGCCGCGCCCTCGCCGGCCTCGCCCTCACGACCGACACCTCAGTCCTCACCGCCCACAGCAACGATTACGGATTTGAAACCGTCTTCGCCCGTCAGGTCGAAGCCATCGCCCAGCCCGGTGACGTGGTCATCGGCATCTCCACCTCCGGCACCAGCCCCAACGTCATCGCCGGCCTGCGCGCCGCCAATGATCGCGGCTGCACCAGCATCGCCTTCACCGGCAGAGCCGGAGGCGAGTGCGCCCGCCTGGCCCACCTCAGTTTCCGCGCCCCCTCAGACATCACCGCCCACGTCCAGGAGTGCCACCTCCTCGTCGGCCATGTCCTCTGCGAAGCCGTCGAGACCGCGGTCAGTTCGGAGAGTTGAGCTTGAAAGCGGAGTTGAGAGTTCAGGGTTGAGGACTGACACCGTCAGCCACAGTGGATCGTACCCAGCCCATCCAATGGACTCGTGACCTCCCGCGCATCAGTCCATGGAGCGCGAGTATGGCGCAGCCTACTCGCCACTTTCTACACCCACGGCTCCGCCACCCCAGCGCCCACCCAAGCCAGCCATCTCCTCAGGCTCACTCCCAGTTCTGGGATATTCACCCATCAGATTTGCAGTCCCAGGTGAGCGCAAACCCACATTTTGCTCGCCTATCACCGCCAGGTGCGTGTAAACCAACTCCCATGACCGCCAAAGCCCGTGATATTCCAACAAAACCATCGGATATAAGGCTGCTGACAAACGTCACGATCTGTGAATGATCTTCACTGTTCGCCCTAACTTGCCATGCGTGTAGCCGCAATCATCGAATTTCTGACAGCGCTGGCAACGCCACTCATCCTGTTTGCGAAGCATGAAGCTGCTTGGGTATCGCCAAGCGAGATTGTCGCTGGACTCCTTTTCTGGACCACCAGTATTGCGTCCGGCCTGCTGATCCTCCTTTCGCTGGCCTCCGGCGCACTGAAGCGACCTTTCGGTTCAGCCACCGTCACACTTTGTCTGGCACTCGTATTTCCGCTAACGCTGGGCCTGTGCATCACGACACGCAACGTTTCAAGGCATCTGGCGCAGGCGGAGGCCGCCCTCCGAGAATCATGGTATCACTACGACGATCTTCTCATCCCAAGCATTATTCAGTATGTCACCGAGCATCCGGAGCGAGTCGGCTACCCCAGTGATGACGACCGGGCATTGATCGCTGGTATCGGTGAGCACCTGCGAAGCAGCGGCACCACGATCCCGACGCGAGACAACGATATTATCGATCCTTGGGGTAATCCTATTTGGGTAGTCATGGATCACGACGGCGACATGCAGCTCAAGTTCGGCGATTACTTCTATGGTGTTTGGACACCTCAAGGCAACAAGCTGGTCGTGGCATTGGTGACGAAGCAGCAGTATTCCCTCGACAAGGCATCACACCATCAATGGCAACTAGAAGGAGGGCAGATCAAGAACCCATGAAGAAGGCGAACATTAAAGGGTGCATTGCTGCGAGGAACGAGCCAGCCAATGCCCCTCTAGTTGAACCCTGACTTGCCGCGCTGAGTGGCCTCACTCAAGCGCAGCCATCCCGCAGAGCCTGAGTCGCAGGATCACCCCGGCTTGAATACACTTGCCCTCTGATGCGTTTGGTGTTGTACGGTGGGTGACCGATTCGCTTTTGAGGGGTGGTGTGGCGCAGCCCGCTCGTCCCCAGCACGCTGGAGCGCGGGGAAGGGGCGCGAAATGGCGCTTGGGGTCAAGATCGTGGTGGCTTGGTGTCGGCGAGCCGCTGAGAGACGAGCGGGCTAAGGCCACACTCGTCCTACGAGGGCAGCACGGCTGTCCGCTGGAGTGATCATGTGTCCTTCCTTGGGTGACTTATCCCGGCGGAGAGGCTGGGTGAGGGGGTTTTGGGGCGAATTACCCCCACCCCTCGTCGCTCGTACCCCCACCCCTCGTTGCTCGTACCCCCACCCCTCGTCGCTCGTGCCCCCACCCCTCGTCGCTCGTACCCCGACCCCTCGTCGCTCGTACCCCGACCCCTCGTCGCTCGACCCCCCACCCCTCGTCGCTCGACACCCCACCCCTCGTCGCTCGTACCCCGACCCCTCGTCGCTCGTAC
>CANJVS010000183.1 GCA_947477755.1 Verrucomicrobiaceae bacterium
GAGTTGATCGCCCTCGATGACCATTTTGGTTTCAGCGCGGGCGCGGATGGATTTGAGAGTCGCCGCTGGTGCCGCGCCTTTTTTCTTCTTCCGCTTCTCAGCATCATGACGGGCACTGCTGGCATCAAGGGCGGAGAAATCCGTCCACTCGCGATGCCTGATTCCCACTGTGGCTTTTTCGGCGACAGGTGCCTGCTCCTTCGGCGTGGCCATGAGGACGTTTTGAGTCATCTCATGCCATTGTTTCACCATGCGCGCCGTGATGTCCGGATGTTGCGCGGCGACATTGTGCAGCTCGGTGCGATCTCTCCGAGAGATGATAAAGCTCCCATGGCTCACTTTGGAAGCTCACGAGCTTCCAGTCGCCATCACGGAGGCCGCGATCGCTGCCAAACAGGAGATGAATCGGCGGGCGCGTCCTGATCTCATTGCCCGCAAAAATCGGTGCGAGCGAGATGCCCGCCAGCGGCGTGAGTTCGCGACCCGGCCATGATTCAGGAATCGTTGTGCCACTGATTTCAGCCAATGTCGGCAGCACATCCACGAGATGGGCGGGTGAATGCACGAGTGCTCCCGGCCTGGTCTTCAGGCCTGCAGGCCAGCTCACGACGGCAGGGGTGGAGATGCCGCCTTCAAATTGATTTTGCTTGTAGAACCGGAACGGCGAATTGCGAGCCCAGGCCCAGCCGGTGCTGTCGCTCCATGTCGTTTCAGGATCGTAGGGCTCGCGATCACGGCCGGTGCTGCGGCGGTCATACGGGCAGGCACCGTTGTCGGAGGCGAAGAGGATGAGTGTGTTGTCATATTCACCCCGGCTTTTGAGATCCGCCACGAGTCTGCCGATCTCCTGATCCAAACGGTCGATCAGCGCCGCGTAAGCAGCCATGCGCCGTCCCTCCCAGGTGCGCATTTCCGGAGTCAGATCCTTCCAGGCGGGAACATGATCGGGGCGCGGGCAGGCATCGATGCTTTTGCCGAAGAGATTGAGCTCCGTCTGCTTTGCCACACGCGCGGCACGCACCACATCCCAGCCGGCATCATACTTGCCGAGATAGCGGCGGTAATCGGCTTCCATGGGTTGCAGCGGTGCATGCGGCGCGTTGAAGGCCACATAGAGAAACCATGGCTTCTTCGTGGCACGCGCCTCCTGGAGAAAGGTCAGCGCATGATCCACATTGGCCACCGTGGTGTAAAATCCCTTGTCCGGCACGGTCCACGGCTCGCCATTGAGGCGGAAGGTTTTGTCCCCAAGATAATAATTGGTTGCGCCGGAAAGATGGCCAAAGTACCGCTGAAATCCAAAGTCGGTCGGCTGCTTATCCAGATGCCATTTGCCCGCCATGGCCGTGAAATAGCCAGCACTGCCGAGCACTTCAGGAATGATCGCGGCACGGCTCAGCTTCTCATCACCCGCCTGACGGCACCAGCGTCCGGAGAGCAGGCTCACGCGCGAAGAGTGGCACTTGGCTGTGTTATAAAACTGGGTGAACCGCAGGCCGCCGGCAGCAAGCTGGTCGAGATTCGGCGTGGCAATCTCAGAGCCATAACATCCAAGATCCGAAAACCCCAGGTCATCTGCCAGGATGACGAGAATGTTGGGCTTGCCCGCAGAAACGGGAGCAGCGGCGGCATGCAGAGTCAGTTGCAGTGCAGCGGCGAAAATCAGGGATGTCAATTTCATCGCCACAGGGAACGAACACCTGCCGGGAATCTATTGCCGAGTTTCAGGAGCCGGCTTTCCGACCCTGCTGCCTCTCAACTCATCCCGCCGAGCCGGGCCGCCGCCAGTTTCAGGCGCCCTCGCAGGCCTGCGGCTTTTTCTGCCAGAGAGCGCTGTCCGGCCTCATAGCGATCACGCCCCTCAGCGGTCTCGATGCACAGAGGCTCAAAGCCGAGGTGCCGCAGATCGTAAGGGCTGGCACGCATGTCGAGATCACGGCCTTCACAGGCATGAGCGAAGCATTCGCCAATGAGATCCGAGCCGATCCATGGCCAGAGTTTGCCGGCCCATTTGTAGAGATCCATGTTGGCGTGCAGACACGCGCCCTGCTCCATTTCCAGACGGGTCTCGAGCACGGGCTGAAGGACATTGAAAGGCTTGGCCTCGGGCGTGAAGAAGCGAAAGGCGTCGTAGTGCGAGCAACCGATGGGTTGCGACTCCACAAACAGGGCTAACTCTGCCGGCGAAAGGCGCAGCTCATTTCCCTGATGCCGCACCTGCTCGCGCGATTGCTTGTACACCATCGCCCATTCATGCAGTCCATAGCAGCCGAAACGCGGGGCGCGGTTCTGGATGTTGCCGCACAGCGTCGCGACCCAGCGAGCCAGACCACGGCGCTGCGGTGGTATGGCGCGCTCATCGAGTTGCAAAACACCGTCCTCGTGAATGACCGGCACGGTGAGCAGCCAGGGCATCTCCACGAGATCCGCTGCGCTGACCTCGATTCCCACGCCCAGGGGAGGCAGCCACTGCTTTAGTTTTGCCGCAGAAAAGGTGTAGTAAGTGAACAGAAAATCATGAACCGGATGCTTCTCCCCGAGACTTCGACGCTGCACGAAAGCATCAGCCAGCGGCTGCACACGGGCCAGATTGGCGGCACGGCGCGCTTTCCATTGCGGAGCTGTCCAGGTCTGGTCCGGCATCGTCATCACTTCGTCTTTTTCGCTGCATCCAGTCCCGGATGGCTGAGGTCCAGGCGATACATGAGCTGGTTGTAATCATACCTCGGCGTCATCACAGGATTGCCGGAGAAGGTGTTGGCATACGTGCCTTCAAAATAGATCAACCTGCCGCCGTCCTGATCGAAAAACTCATGCTGTCTTGGATTGTAGAACGTGTAGTTAGGGTGACTGGCGATCTTCACCGCCTTGATCCATGGACCGGAGGGTGCTGCGGCCTCGGCATACCAGACCTCACCGAGTTCGGACACACCGCCTCCGGATTGATTGCCGATCATGATCCAGGCCTTGCGGTACGCGTTCCAGTTCACGCTGGAGCGGTGGATCTTCACCGGCTTGCCCGTCGCGGCATCATTGAGTTGCATGAGCGCGCGGTTGGCGGGTAGGGCCTTTTTGGCGATCGCTTCAGCCTCGCCCGACTGGGTGGCGGGTGCGGCGCTTTTTTGCCAGAGATACTCCTGCGCCGTGTCCGACCAGGCCAGCGCCTCATAAGCCTTGGGATTCAGGACATCATCGTATCTGGCGGGAACACGCGTCATGGCAAAGCTGCCGGTAAAATAAAAGTAATCGCCCCGCTCATCCTTCACCCGCAGCGCATTGCCATCCGGGTGCTGCCAACCTGTCTCATCCCCAAGCACCCGCAGCACCGTGAAGTGCCCCAAAGCCTCCTGATACTCGGCGATGCCATGCTCCACCCGGGTCCCCAGATCCTTGAAACGGCCATAGTGACCCACCAGATGTTCCCTGCCCTCAGCATCCGCCACCACCAGCAGGCCAAAGATCCACACCGCTCCAGGTGCCTCCAGCGGCAGCATCTTGCGGACCCGGTCATTTTGATCCGTGAAGTATGTTAGACCCACACCCGCTGCCGGATTCAGGCCGCTCTTGGCCGGCAGATCCGACCATGCGCAGGTCGAGTGGAAATTGCCCAGCGGATAATGCGCCAGATTCGTGTCACCCCAGAGCCAGAACAGCCGCCCCTGCCACGGCAGTGCCTGGACACTGTCCTGGCCCATCGTCGCGCTAAAATTCGCCTTTGGCAGCGGGCACTCTTTCCCCAGCAACTCCGAGTCCCGATAGATCCCCTGCCCTGTGATGCGGTAAAGCCGTTCGGCAAGATTGATCCGCTCCACCTTCACCTCAGCCTGCTCTCCAGGCCTGGGAGTCAGGCGCACTCCGCTGAAGCCAAAACCATCCTTCTTCACTCTGTAACCCGGCGCACTGACGCTGAAAAATACCTTGCGCCCCATCAACCCCGGTTCCTGAAACGCGATCCAACCGGCACTATCCGTCACCAGCGCGATCTGATTCGTCGTCGTCAGCGTCACCAGCGGCACACCGCGGCCCGTCACCTCATCCACCACATGAATCGCAAACCACTCCTCCGCCGCCGCATGAACCGCGATCAGAGAAGCCAGAGCCAGGAGAAAACCGCGCATAAATCAAAGACCGGAGTTGAGAGTGAACCGCGAACTCTTAAACGCCGAAGCAAATGGAGCCAGCGAAAATCAGGCGGCACCCCACCAACTTTCACCAACCGCAGATTCAGAAAGAGCATGCCAACAAAGGGATGGAAAAAAACTTGCGATTTATTCATGACCAGACCAGACTTGGTTTAGTTCATCAATCAGGTCATGAAACTCATCAATATCCAAGCCGCCAAGACCCATCTGTCTCGACTCGTCGAAGAGGTCGCTAGCGGTCAAGACATCGTTCTAGCCAAAGCCGGCAAGCCACTGGTGCGACTTGTGCCTTATGTTCAAACTCAGGGAGAGCGTCTGGGCGGCCAGTTCCGAGGGAAAATCTGGCAGGCTGATGATTGCTGGGATGATTCGTCATCCCTTTTGGATGAGTCCATTTCGAGTGGTCTTTTTCACCAAATCACGGAACCAGCCCTTGGCTGCTGAGGAGGCCTCCCGCGCATGAGATTGCTGCTTGATTCCTGCGCCGTCGTTTGGTGGCTCAACGGACCGGAAATGCTGTCCGACCCCGCACGCACCGCCATCGCCAGTCCGGCAAATCAGGTCTTCGTCAGCGCGGCTTCCATTTGGGAACTGGGTTTGAAAATCGCCAAAGGCAAGCTGCGCATGCCCGCCGGAATTCTCGGTGCACTGAATACCGATGGGATCCTGGCGCTCAACATCACTTGTGAGCACGCGGAGGCATCGCTGACACTGCCACCCATTCACGGCGATCCTTTTGACCGGCTCATCGTCGCTCAGGCCATGGCCGAGGAAATGATCATCGTGTCACGAGACGACATGATCCGTCAGTATCCGGTGCGGGTGATCAAGGCTTAGACGTCATGCGGTGGCGAGTGTCCGCTCATGCAACTCATCCATCGCTGCCAGGATGAGTTGTCGATCCATCTCATGGACTTCAATCTTATGGCCGACATCGGGCACCAGGGTCACGGTCAGCTCACCGCCGAGATGCTCGCGAAACTCTTCCAAGCCTTCAAGGATCACCGGCTCACCGCTACTGCCTTCAGCCAGCAGGCCGGAGTGATAGGTCTCAAAGCCAATGCGCTCAATGAGGTCAAGCACGCGCTCCGCAGTGGCGGCGGCGAGAATGCCCTTCTTCACCGAATACACGAGATCCACAGCCATGCCGATCGCCACAGCCTCACCATGCGTGACCTGAAAATGTGTGATCTGCTCCAGCTTATGGGCGGCCCAGTGACCGAAGTCGAGCGGGCGGGCGCTGCCAAGCTCAAAGGGATCGCCACCCGTGGCGATGTGCTCGACATGCAACTCCGCGCTGCGCTGCACCAGACGCTCCAGAGCAGGCTGCTCCAAGTTGGCCAAAGCCCCGGCCAGTCCCTCGATCTCTTCAAAGAAGGCTTTGTCGCGAATGAGCGACACCTTGATCGCCTCGATGATTCCGTTCCGGCGCTCGCGCACAGGCAGTGATTCCAGAAAAGCAAAATCATTCACCACGGCAAAAGGCACCGAGAAACTGCCGACCCAGTTCTTTTTGCCAAAGTAATTCACGCCATTCTTCACCCCGACACCGCCATCGCCCTGACTGAGCGTTGTGGTCGGAAAGCGCACATGACGGATGCCTCGATGCGCCGTGGAAGCCGCAAAGCAGACGAGATCCAGCGCCGCACCACCACCGATCACAAAGATGTAGCTGTGCCGGTCCAGCGCCGCGTCATTGATCGCCTGCCAGCACTGCTGGACGAGTGCAAAGTCATTTTTACAGGGCTCCCCGCCGGGCAGGATGACCGGCTCACCAGCCATGTCCAGAACC
>CANJVS010000184.1 GCA_947477755.1 Verrucomicrobiaceae bacterium
TACCAGAACAAATCAGGATGATGCGGCTCCAATGACGCCGGGCTCGATGTCTCCGCCTTGCTCACCTTGCCGATGCTGCCACCGCGCACAGCCTGAGTGGTTTTGCCAAAGCGCAGGGACGAGGATGAAAAAACCGGCACTCCGGCTTTCTTCGCTTCATCGAAAATCCTGATCGCGTCCGACAGCGAAGCCGCGATGGGCTTGTCGATGAAGACCGGCTTGTGCGCAGCCAGGCAGGGGCGGAGCTGTTCCAGATGCGGGCGGCCATCATTGGTCTCCAGAAAGATAACGTCCACCTTGTCCATCAGCGCCTCGATGCTCGGCACAATCTCCACGCCCATGGCCTTGACCTTCTCGGTGTACTCAGGCACACGCGCCGTGCTGGACTCGATGTCTTTCGATCCTTGTGGATAGGCCGCCACCATGCGCACGCCCATCACTTCCGGCTTCTGCGGCGTGGTGTTCAGCGTCTTGCTGAAAGCCAACACATGAGACGTGTCCAGACCGATGATCCCGGCGCGAATGTGCTGAGCCTGAGTCTGAACCGCCAGAGTGAAGACGGAGAGTGCGATGAAGAGTGATCTTGTCATAAGCTGAACAAAACGAGCCGCCCTCTCCAGCCTTTGCATCTCAGCATGACGCGATGTGGACGGAATGTGTCGGCAGGCCCTGAGACTTGACACCCACGGCTGACAACACGAACCACGAACCCGCCCATCATGCCCCCTGCTGATCAACTCATCACCGCCGCCACGCGTCTCCGCGATGACCTGCGCCCCCTGCGCTTCACCGAACCCACATCACACGTCTACTGCCCGCTCGACTATGCATGGGCACCGCATGAGGCCTACCTGCGCCGCTTTGGTGACAGCCGGAAAAAAGTCGTGCTCGTCGGCATGAATCCCGGCCCCTGGGGCATGACCCAAACCGGCGTGCCGTTTGGCGAGATCGCTGCCGTGCGCGACTGGATGGGCATCCGTGAACCTGTCGGCAAACCCGAAAAAGAACACCCCAAACGTCGCGTCGTCGGCTTCGATTGCGAGCAGTCGGAAGTCAGTGGACGCCGCCTGTGGGGCCTTTTCAAGGAGCGTTTCGGCAGTGCCGGAGCCTTCTTCAAAGACCACTTCGTCGCCAACTACTGCCCGCTCGTGTTCATGGAAAACAGCGGCCGCAATCGCACACCCGACAAACTGCCCACCGATGAAACCACAGCGATGGAAAACCTCTGCGACACCCATTTGCGATCCGTCATCGAAGCCCTGCAACCCGAGTGGGTCATCGGCGTCGGTGCCTTTGCCCAAGAGCGGGCTCAGCGGGCCCATGACGCCCTCGGCGGAACTTTCAAAGTAGGCCGCATTCTCCACCCCAGCCCCGCCAGCCCCGCCGCCAATCGCGACTGGGCGGGCACCGCAACCAAGCAGATGGTGCAGATGGGCGTGTGGAAGTGAACATGGATCTTTCCGTTATGCCCATCTTCCTCGCCACCACAGAATCCCTGCCACCGCTGTTCATCCTGCTGGCGTTGATGCTTGTGGCGGTGGTGCTGGTGTCGCTGCTGTTGCTGCATCTTCAGCAGTCGCTGCTCGCGGGTTACTTTCTGTGCGGTGTGCTGATCGCGAACAGTGGTGTGCTGGAACTGCTCGGCGGCGGGCAGACGCAGGCGGGAATCGCCCAGATGTCGGAGTTCGGCGTGATGCTGCTGATGTTCACGCTCGGCTTGGAGTTCTCCTTAAGTGATTTAAAGTATGTTAGGCGACTCGCCTTTGCCGGCGGCGGCTGGCAAATGGGGCTGTGCATGGCGCTGGCTGTCCCGGCGGCCCTGGTCTCGGGCATGGCTCCAAATGCTTCCATCATCCTGGCGGTGGCGCTGGCCATGAGCTCCACCGCCGTGAGCTTGAAATCGTTTCAGGATCTCGGCCACGAGTCGAGTCCCGGCGCGCGCATGGCGCTGGCGGTGGCGATTTTTCAGGACCTCTTCATCATCCTGTTTTTCCTTGGATTGCCGTTGCTGCTGCCAACCGGCATCAACGAATCTCTGCCTGCAACTCCCGCGCCAATTCTCCCCCGAATCGGCTCGCTGCTCGCACGCGGCGGATTGTTCGTCGTGCTGGCCTGGGTGTCAGCGCGCTGGCTGATTCCGATGCTGCTGAATGCGGTGACCCGGACACGCAACCGTGAGCTGTTCACCCTCAGCGTCATCGGCTGCTGCATCGGCCTGGCCTTCATCGGCGGCATGTTGAATCTCGGGCTGGCTCTCGGAGCGTTCATTGCCGGACTGGCGGTGAGCGAGTCGATCTTCAAGCCGCGCATTCTCGCGGATGTGATGCCAATCAAGGATCTCTTCCTCACGCTCTTTTTCGTGTCCGTTGGGCTCATGATTGATGTGCGCGTGGCACTCGATTACTGGCAGTCGATCCTGGCCCTGACAATCAGCCTGATGCTGATCAAAGCCGGGCTCATCACCCTGATCGCGCGCCGGCTCGGGCTCGTGCACCGGCAGGCGCTGATGGCAGGCATCGGCCTGAGCAGTGCGGGCGAGTTCTCTCTCGTGCTGCTGCAAAAAGCCGGCCCGGCGCATCTGTGGAGCCCCGGCACGCAGCAGGTGCTCATCGCCAGCGCCGCACTGAGCATGGGGCTGCTGCCCGCACTCATGCGTGGCGGCGAACCTCTCGGTGTGTGGCTGGAAAAGAAAGGCTGGGGGCGCAGCAAACCCAAACTGCCCGAGTCCGACATCCTGCGTCAGCGCATGAAGGAGATGTCGGGCCACGCCATCATTGTGGGTCACGGTCCGGTCGGCGAGCGCTTGAACAAGGCGCTTCAGGATCAGGGCATCCCAACCCTTGTCATTGACCTCAATGCCGAAACCGTGCGCACCCTCAAACGTCATGGACAGGCAGTGCTCTTTGCCGATGCCGCGCATCATGAGACCTGGGAACTCACACGCCTGCAGCAAGCCCGTATGGTGGCTTTCACCTTTCCTGATGCCCCGGTCACCGCGGAGGCCCTCTCGATCGTGCGCGAACTGCGGCCCGATGTCCCCGTGCTCGCCCGGGCCCGTTTTGCCTCGGATGTCGAGCGGCTCAAGCGCCTCGGCGCCGCCGTCGTCGTGAATGACGAGCTCGAAGCCGCCAAATCCATCGTCGAGAGCGCTCTCGTGATGCAGGGGGACGCATGAGTCGGATGCCTTTGCGCTTTCGATTTTTTGCACCTTGCGTGCGATGCCGCCGCGCCACACCATCGCCGGATGATGGAAATGGAAAGCCTACTGCGAAATTCGGATGATCATTTCATGCGCGAGGCGCTGCGCCTGGCGCGGAAAGCGGCGCGCCTGGATGAAGTGCCCATCGGGGCCGTCATCGTGCATGACGGAAACGTCATCGCGCGGTCCTGGAATCAGGTCGAGACGCTGAAGGACGCCACAGCCCACGCCGAGATGCTGGCTTTAACCCAGGCCGAGAGTGCGATGGGTGACTGGCGGCTCTCCGAATGCGATCTTTATGTGACCAAGGAGCCCTGCCCGATGTGCGCCGGAGCCATTGTCCACTGCCGCGTGCGCCGCGTCATCTTTGGCTGCCCGGATGTGAAAGGTGGCGCAGCCGGTGGTTACTGGAATTTACTTCAGGCACCGAACCTGAATCACCGCTGTGAAATCACCCCCGGTGTTTTGAGTGACGAGTGCGTGCTGGTGCTGAAGGAATTCTTCTCTGAGGCCCGCAAGCGGAGGCAACTCGGACTTGCCCATGTGAAGGGTGCCGCCGAATCCAGCAACGAGGACGCGTCCATCTTCGACGGACCATGATTGATTTATCAACACCGATGAACGCTTATTCCGAAGGCATTCGCTTTGACGAGCGTTCAGTAGTCCCACTTTCCCCGACCCCATGATTTTTTCCCTCACCTCGCGCATCCTGCGCACTGTCGATCCGCTTTGCCTGGCGAAAGTCGGCTGGAATTTTGGCTTCAAAGGCGCGCGCTCCGTGCTGCTTTTCAAAAAGCGTATGGAGCAGGGCGAATTCTTCCCGCCCTTCCTCTACATTTCCATTCTGAACTCCTGCAACCTCCGCTGCCAGGGCTGCTGGGTGGATGTGGACAAGCCACGCGAGGCGATCAAACTCGACGATCTGAACAAGATCGTGAATGACGCCAAACGCCACGGCAACGCCTTCTTTGGCGTGCTTGGCGGGGAACCCTTCATGCACCCGGAGTTGTTCGACTTTCTGGCCATGCATCCGGACTGCTACTTTCAGATTTTCACCAACGGTCAGTTCATCACCGAGAAAGCGGCCAACACGCTGCGCAAACTCGGCAATGCCACACCGCTGATCAGTGTGGAAGGCAACAGCACCGTCAGTGACGAGCGGCGCGGCAATAAAGACGTGCTCAACCGCACCCTGCGTGGCCTGCAAAACTGCCTCAATGCCAAACTGCTGACCGGCGTGGCCACGAGCCTCTGCCAAACCAACATTGATGATCTGCTCAGCCGCGAGTGGCTGCAGAAACTCATCGACATGGGCGTCCACTACACCTGGTATCACACCTACCGGCCCGTGGGACCGAAGATCAACGACCAGCTCGCCCTGAGCCCCGACCAGATCACGAAAGTGCGGCGCTTCGTCACCAGCATGCGCGCTGAGATGCCAATCGCCATCGTCGATGCCTATTACGATCACAATGGCAAGGCCCTCTGCCCCATGGCCACCGGAATCAGCCATCACATCGGCCCCACGGGCGGACTGGAGCCTTGTCCGATCATTCAGTTCGCCACGGAAAACGAGAAAACCGACCGCGATCTCTTCGACGTCTTCACGCAATCAGCATTCCTGAAAGACTTCCGTGAAACCGCCGCCCAGCACACGCGCGGCTGCATCGTCCTGGAGCGTCCGGATCTGGTGAAGGAACTCGCCCTGCGGCACTCCGCCAAAGACACGACCATCCGCCAGACCGCAATGGCTGAAGTGGAGTCCATGCATCCGCGCACCAGCCAATGGCGCGAAGAGGAGGAAATCCCGGAGAAACACTGGATGTACCGCGTCGCCAAACGCTATTTTTATTACGATTTCGGCGTTTACCAACAGCTCGACCCCAAGGCCCAATCGCCCAATATTTGAGTAAATACATCGTATATTTGAGGAGATCGATGTGGATTTTTAACTTGTCTGTATCTCATAATTTGTGTAGAAAACTTGCTGTTAACTATGAAAATCTTCATCACACTTCTCTCCCTTGCTCTCGTCACTGGTAGCTTTGCTGCACCAGAAAACGCCATCACGGCTTCCAGCACTCCGCCGCGCGCACCTGAGTTCACCAAGGCAGGCCCCATCCCGCATAAATCCTTTTTTGGTGGTTACGGCGCACTGAATCGCAGCATGGAAAGCGGACAAATCTCAGTCAAACCAGAACAAATTTTTCATTACGGCAGCCCAACCATTGAGCTCTACAACGGCCAGTATTACTGGTCGATTCGCGTGACCTACGCAACGCCAACTCATCTGACTAAGTACGTCAACGGCTATTATATCAGCGAGGCCCGTGCTCTTGTGCGCTACCGCTCAGTGATTCATTGGCTCTATGAGGCTCCGCGCCCCGTCCGCTCCAGCATTCCAGTGCATTGAGATCGTGTAAAAACCGATCCGCGCTAAAAAGCTAAAACATTTGATCCCGCATCCATGGATGCGGGATCTTTTTTTATCCGTGTCCCTAAAACCTCCGTCTAGAGCTTGCGGTCGTTCGCAACGCCTCCATCATCGCGCTTCACATGCCTGAAAGTCCGCCCACTCTTCTCTATTGCCGCTGCGCCTACGCCCAAGTCGTCCCGACCGCTGTCAAGAATGAAGTCCTCCAGCGTCTGTGTGATTCCGGGGTGAGTTTCGAGACGGTTTCAGATTTGTGTGAAATGGCGGCGCA
>CANJVS010000185.1 GCA_947477755.1 Verrucomicrobiaceae bacterium
CAAGAAAGAGCCAAACGCCAACTTTAGCGTTGTACAAGCCCGTGTCAGGGCGGGCGGAGACGGTGTAGGGGATGTCCATGTTCGATCAGTGATTCGGTTCGCCGGTCTCGGTTAGTGATGGGAAGCGACTGCGGGGGTCGGCGCTGAGGATGCTTCGGCGCGCTTGCCGAGTTCGGATTCCCATTGTGGGAAGTAGTCCTGATTCAGACCGGGGACGCTGTACTCGTAAGGTCCACGGACAACGACAGGCTCGAAGTCAAAGTTGCCATGAGGAGGAGGCGTTGGCGCTGCCCACTCGAGGGTGGTGGCATGCCATGGATTGTCACTACCCGCCTTCTTGCCCCCCTTGACGCTGAGGAAGAAATTCAGAATGAACGGCACCTGACCAAGCGCGAGAATGAAAGCACCAAAAGTCACCAGCACGTTCAGACCCAGTAAATTGTTGGAGACTTCCATACCAAAGAGACCAAAGAAATTGGAGTTGAGTTCAGTGAACCAGTTGGAGGCACCGGAGGTCTGCTCAAAGTACTTGCCGCCATCATACCAACGGCGGTGGAAACCCGCCATGCCCTGGATAAACATCGGTGCAAAGACCATGTTCATCCCGAGTAGTGAGGGCCAAAAATGCAGTTTTCCGAGGAAGTCGTTCATTAGGCGGCCTGTCACTTTCGGATACCAATGATAAATCCCGGCGAAAAGGGCGAAGATCGTGCCAGGAGCCACCACGTAGTGGAAGTGCGCAATCACGTAGTAGGTGTCGTGCAGCGCCAGATCGATAAAGGTGAAGGCCAAAGGAAGACCCGTCAGACCGCCGATTCCAAACATGGGCAGGAAGGCGGAGGCAAACAACATCTGCGGCGTGAAACGGATGGAACCACCCCATAGAGAAATCATCAGTCCAGTCAGGAGGATCACGGACGGCACGGAGATGAGCACTGTCGTGATTTGGAAGTAAGTGGACATCATGGTTCCCATGCCAGTCAGGTACATGTGATGAGCCCACACCAGGAAACTGAGGAAACCCAGTGTCAGAGATGCGTAGACCATTGCTTTGTAGCCCCAGAGAGGGCGGCGGGTATTGGCGGGAATGACTTCGGTCAGGATGGCAAAAGCCGGCAGAATGAGCACATACACTTCGGGATGCGCGAGGAACCAGAACAGATGCTGGTAAAGCAACGGGCTGCCGCCACCGGAAATGTCAAGATGCTGTCCACCTTCCATCAAACCCGTAGGCAGGAAGAAACTGGAACCAAAGACGCGATCGGAGAGCTGAAGCAAGGCAGCAACTTCCAGCGGCGGGAAGGCCAGGAGAAGGAGGAAAGCAACGACAAACATGGCCCAGCAGAAGAAAGGCAAACGCATCCAATTCATGCCTTTGGTGCGCAGGTTGATGACCGTCGTGATCACGTTCACGGCTCCCAGCAAAGATGCGGAAATATTGAATACCATGGAAAGCAACCACCAAGTATGCCCATGCATCCAGACGTTCGTCACAGCGAGATTCGTCGTCGAAGCCAGAGGTGAGTACATCGTCCAACCCGTCTGAACGGAACCCGTTCCAAGGAAGAAACTGGCAAACATACCAATGCCGCTGACAAAAAAGAGCCAGTAGCTCCACATGTTCAGGCGAGGAAAGGCCATGTCGATGGTGCCAATCTGCAGAGGCATGACGAAATTCACAAATCCAGCGAAACCAAGAGGCACGATACCGAGGAACACCATGATGGTGCCGTGCATGGCGCCAAGCATGTTGTAGAGTTCACCATTGATCACGCCGCCTGGTGCCCAGCGACCAATCGCTTGCTCAAGGATCCAGCCGATGCCAGGGAGACCTGAAACAAAACTGAAGCCCGGGATGGGTTGGCCAGGGTAGGCGATACTCCAGCGCATGAGCATCATGAGCATGAAGCCGAATAGAAGAAAGATCAGGCCGGTGATGGCATATTGCACCCCGATGACCTTGTGATCAGTGGACCAAATGTACTTTTTGATAAAGCCGGGATCGTGATGATCATGGCCACCATCGTGGGCTTGGTCGTGAGTGTGTGCAGCGGCGCTCATGTGGGGAATTGGAAAAGGTGTAGGATCGGAATGGAAGCGGCGAAAAGACGCTTTGGCGGTGTTGCGGGAAAACTAGGAATCGAAAGACTGGGAAAGATCGAATTTAAAATCAGCGGTAGCCTTTCCCGAATGGATGGTCACGGCCTGAATCAATGGTTTTGCAAACATCGGGTGCCAGGCACTGACCTCATAGATTCCGTCTGCTAGCGCACGGCCAAGAGTGAATTTTCCATCGGCACCGGTGGTGGTGACATGAATACCATCATGCACAAACACCCAGGCGCGCATCCAGCGATGAACATCGCACTCCAAGCGATAAATCCCGGGCGCGGTAAATGTGTGGGTATTGGAGTCACCCTGCGCTGGTTGAGCTATGTTGACCAGATTTTCACCTTCGCCACGTGTTCCAGCCTGATGACGAACAATGCGGACATTGTGAAAAGTCAGATCGCCGTTATGCAGGCGAACACCTTGTCCGCTTTGAACCACGGTCATGTAGGGCTGAAACTCGCAATTTTTCTGATCAATCGTGACCGCAGAATCCGACACGTTTGACGCGCGCTGACTTTGACGCACTGAGATGACGACATCAGCTAAACTGCCATCTTCAGAGATACGCCAAGCTGGATTTGTAAGCTTTCCGTGAGCTGTGCAGAAGGGGTTACCGCCGACGTCGATAGTTTGCCCCAGCGTTGCTGGTTTCTCACCATTGAGAGTGACCTTGCCACTCAGGCTGTTGGACTCAGCCACTTGGACAGCGGCAGGCAGTGAAGTGGCTGCGGATTCGGGGGCTTTGCCACAAGCGGTGAGCGTGTTCAGCACAATCGTTGCGAAGGCCACCAGTGGCACCTTGCTTGGAAAGGTCTGCATCATGTGTGTCATGATCTTCTCCATCACTTGACTGCGGGGGCCGTGGTGGCTCCCGGTCCGGCAGGAACGTCGCCAAGCACGTTGGCTTTTGCATACTGCTCCAGATCGGAGGCCGTCCATTGCGATGCACGCTTCTCGGTCGAGCGAACTTTATCGACCATTTCTTTGGTTATCATCGGCGCTTCATTACCCCAGGAGTTACGGACAAAAGTCAACACGTTGGCGAGGTCACCGGAGGACATCGCTGCACCGAAGGGCATCATGCCGCCGGGTGTGTTGAAGCCCTGCCCTTTGACTGTGATCGCTCCGACAAGACCGTGCTGGACCACTCGAATCAGGCGTTCAGTGCCACCGGTCACCCACTCTGAACCAGCCAGTGGCGGGAACTGTCCGGGGATACCAGAGCCAGTTCCCTGATGGCAACCACCACAAACGGCATAACCGCTTGCGCCTTTTTTCATGGCAGTCTGGAAGGGGTCCATGACCACTGCGCCATCGCCACCACCCGGACGCGGGTCTTTGCCGGCGGAAAAACCGAAAGGATTGCTGGTTCCAAAAGAGTAGTCACCAGTCATCGAACCAAGCTGGCCACCAGCAATGACCGCTATGATCATTGCCAAGAACATGGCGAACATCGGCGCAGGTTCGAGTCCGGGTTTGAGGTCCGCCTTCTCGCGTTTCACGGCGGAGTGGAGGCGATCTAGGTCGGTGCTGTCAGGCTGAAAACTGTTCGAGGGAGCGCTCATGAATCTTGGGCGTTACTTCTTGGCAGGAGCGGCAGCAACTGCGGCTGCTGCTCCTGGAATGGGGTGATCTTTTTTGAGTGAGAGAAGGTAATCGACAAGCGCTTCGGCTTCGGACGTTGGCACGATTTCAAAACCTGTTTTGGGGGCAGCCTTACCTGTGAGTTTAAGTGCCTTATCCGACACAGGCCCCTGAGCCTTGCGCTCAACATACAAAGACTTGAAGGCGGGCATGGTGGACCAATCATGCGTCGCGCGGGGCGCATAGAGCATTTGGTGAATGACCCCACGCGCAGGAGCACGCCAGCCATAATTGGCCAGATCTGGTCCACTGCGCTGAACGCCGAGGAATGCGTAAGGTTCACCCAAGTAGTCGAGCAGCGTGTTGGAACGAACCGGAGCTGCTGGACGGGCTTCCTGATCCTGCCCCCAACCTTTGCGCCAACCATCGAGGGCAAGTTGCGGTGGGCGGATCATCTGACTATGACACTGCACGCAACCTTCACGAGCATAGACGAGTTGCCCCTGACGATTGATCGGCGCCGGTGGATAGAAACCCTCAACTCCATCCTTGTCCTTGTCATAAGCCACAGGCATGAGCGCCTGATACTTCAAAGTCGGGATGATGATCAGGCACAGCCACGGAAGACCGAAGCTGGCGATTAGGGTGAGAATAAACGTGCGGAAGTTGCTCATGCGTGTGCTCCGTGCGGAAGTGCGGCTTCTTCATGATCATGATGCAGTAGTGTTGGAGTTGAACTGCGACGGCCGAGACCGGCCACCATGAGCATGAGATGAATCAGAAACCAAACATTAGACCAAGTGATCAAGGCCCAGGCAATAGCACGGGCAACAATGTAGGGGCGGGTGTTCAGAACAAGCTGCATGAAGTCCTGATCCCACATTTCGGGATGATTGAGATCGCCCCCCTGCTGGACGCCTGCCAGAAGACTTGTCACGACAATCACAGCGATGCCGTAGGTGGAGAACCAGAAGTGATTGCGGATCAGGCGCACAGACAGCCACTCACAACCAGTGAGACGAGGCACGATGTAGTAAATCGCCCCGAACACGCACATGCTGAAGAAGCCATACACAGCAACGATTTGGAATCCGTACCAGGCATTGGTGAACTGCAGCGTAGCTCCAGTGGAGAAAGCTGAAATCAGGGCAAGCATAATGCCTGACACCGGATAGAAGAGGGCTCCAAGGAAGGTGAACCGCAGCGTTGGACTGGTGGCAACCAGATCGTGTTTACCAAGCGTGGTCAGGTGATGATTCAGACCTACAACTCCGACAGGAATCAGCAGAAGAACCCCTGTCATGGCACCGATGGCAGGCATCCAGGCAGGAAGGGGACCGCCCATGTAATGCTGCATTCCAGTCCAACCGGAAAGGCAGGCCAGGGACCAGAAACCAAGTTGGGCAAGCTGCGAACTGGCAATGGGCTGACCAGTGACCTTCGGTATGAAGTAGTAAGCCGAACCGATGGCAACCGGGGTGAAGAAAAGCAGAATGGCGGAGTGCACATACCAAGCATTGATGCCGGCACCGAGAGCACCGAGGCCTGGCAGGCAATGAAGGGCAACATTGGCGGTGACGAAAACCCAAGGGAACCAGAAACAGGCGCCAAGGATGTACCATGTGCTGATCATGAAACCTTCAGGACGGAAAGCGCGGCCAAACATCGAAGCGATGGGCCAGGCAAAAATCAGGAAGGATGCCAGCATGATAGGCCAAACCCATTTCGGCATTTCCAGCCACTCCATGGAAGTGCTGCCACCGAACAGGATGCCCAAGAGCCCCAAAGTGACCGCGATATTCCAGAAAATACCGGCCACGTAGAGGAGGCTCTTGCCGCTCTTCAATTCCTGTCCGGAGCGACGTGCCATGATCCAAAGCATCACCCCCAAACCGGCCTGAATGCCCCAACCGTAGACGAGCGCATTGATGTGCGTGGGCTGCAGGCGACCGTATTGCAGAACTGGGCAATCACCGAGGAATGATGGAGCAAAAAGCTTCAACGCCGCCAGCACACCAAGAATCGTGGAGGCCATCAGCCAGAATGCGCCGTTGAGAAATAAGAACAGCACTGGACCTTTGACGGACTTGTCGATCGCTGCGCGGCGAAGATTGTCTGCCTGAAGGTCCATTTCTGCGGATGAGTGAGTCGTCTGCATCGGGAAAAGAATCG